>CAZECJ010000005.1:0-49921 GCA_964510645.1 uncultured Verrucomicrobiota bacterium
GGCCACGTAACAAAGGGCAACGGCGGCAGCGACGGCAACGGCTATCCCGATGGCGGACTTCTGAATCATCCTTGATTCTCTCATGGGCATGCTCCTTGATTGGTGGCATAAGCCCGGTGCCGCACAAACTGGAAAGAGGCGCGAACCCCAGGCCCATGCCCTAATCGAGGGACCAGCAAGCCCCTTTTCCAGAACACAAGACAAGGGGCCGCGCCCAGGGTCGGGCGCGTCCACAAGTCTCGTTCTGGAAAATGAAAATTGCTGGTTTTCGATTAGAACGATTCCCCGCTCGCGCGGGGAAGACTTCAAAACGCAAAATTATAAAGAACAACGTCCGAACACAAAATATTTCGGAACTGCCGAATTTATCGCAAAAGCCCGGATGGTTGGCGAGGGGAAAATAGAGGGATGTTGCGTGGTATCGGAGTGGGTCGAAACGGTTGAACGGAAACGCCTTTAACGGCTTGAATCGGAGGTTGAAAGATCGCACCCTATGCGGAACTAATTCATAAGGAGAATCAATCATGGCAATCGATGCGATGGAAATGAAACTGCGGCCGCCCGAGATCGCCCTCAAGCCGTACCCCCCGAAACTGATCACGCTCGCCTCGGGCGAGAAGATGGTCGTGCGCGAAGCGAAGCGCGAAGAAGTCGGCGCGCTGCTCGGCACGGTGTTCCCGCTGATCGGCGTGCCCGCCGATTTCTACGACATCGTCGCGGTGCGCATGTATTCCGAAATCCTGGGCTGGTACCGCCACCGCGTGGCGAACGAATTCGTGCTCGTCGGCGCCATCGACGGCGTGATCGCGGGCATCGTCACGAGCCGCCACGTGTCTTCCAAGCTCGGCATGAGCCTGCACACCATGACGATCAAGCGCGGGCTGCGCGTCGGCGCCCAGCTGTTCGCGGCCAAGATGGAACACCACATCGACGTCCTCGGCGAGGACGAGGTCTTCATCGTCGCGGAAAGCCCCAACGGCTTCAAGCGCTGGATGATCGAATACCAGCTCGAAGACCGCTCGGCGCAGTTTCCCGACGTCCGCCACGAGCTCGGCGGCGTGCCCACGTTCGTGCTGACGCGCGCGCTCTGGAACGCGGTCCGGGACATCAAGTGCACCGGCACCCGGCCGATCTCCGAAGCCGATCTGAAATCGGCCGACAAGCTGATCATGCCGAAGGAATATTCGCAGTTGCCCGGATTCAAGAGGTAGATCATGGCCAGAGTCGGGATCGTCGGAATCGGGCACACCCGGTTCGGAAATTCATCGGAATACGACTTGGGGGACGTCCTCGCCTACGCGGCGACGGACTGCCTCAAGGACGCGGGCTTCCTCGCCCGCCGCAAGGAGGTCGACCAGGTCTTCGTCGCCAACATGGCCTCGGGCATGTTCTGCCACCAGACGGCCGTCGCGTCGGCCATGATCAGCAAGATGGACATGGAACCCGTGCCCGCCGAGCTGATCGAAAACGGCCCGGCGTCGGGCGCGAGCGCCATCAAGGTCGGCTACATGGCCGTGGCGTCGGGAATGGCCGACGTCGTCCTCGTCGTCGGCGGCGAAATCATGCGGAAGGTGACGGGCTGGAACGCGACGGACATCGTCGCGACGATGCTCCACACGGAAGCCGAGTACAACATGGGCCTCACGCTGCCGGGCTTCGGCGGCATGTTCACCCGGATGTACATGGAAAAGTACGGCCTGACCGAGCGCGATCTCGCGCTGATCGCCGTGAAGGACCACGAAAACGGGGCGAAGAACAAGTACGCCCACGTGCAGATTCCCTGCACGATCGAGGCCATCGCCGACGGGCCGGAAGCCGACGTGGTGAACAACTACATCGCCGAACCCCTGCGCATGTATTCGACCTGCCCGGTCACGGACGGGGCGGCCGCCGTCTTGCTCGTCAACATGGACGCGCCCATCGCCAAGGAATTTCCGAAGAAGCCCATCCGCATCGCCGGCGTGGCGAGCGCGACGGATACCCATTGCGTGCACAACCGCAAGGATCCGCTCAAGCTCGAAGCCGTGCGCATCGCGGGCGAAAAGGCCTACCAGATGGCCGGCATGGGACCCAAAGACATCTCCTTCGCCGAGCTCCACGACGCGTTCGTCATCCTCGAGCTGGCGATCAGCGAGGAAATCGGCCTGTTCGAGCGCGGAAAATCGTTCCTGGCCATGCGCAAGGGCGAAACCAAGCTCGACGGGCGCCTGCCGATCAATCCGTCGGGCGGCCTGAAATCCAAGGGCCATCCGGTGGGCGGCACGGGCGTGTCGCAGGTGGTGGAGCTCGTCCGCCAGCTGCGGGGCGAGGCCGAGCCCGGCCGGCAGGTGAAGGATCCGAAAGTCGGCATGTCCGTCAACTTCGGCGGCTTCGGAAACAACGTCGTCGCCGTCATCTGCGCGAAGGAGTAGGAGCCCATCATGATCGATTTCAGCATGTATGACGTCCAGACGCCCAAGATCCCCGCCTACAAGTGCGAGGGTTGCGGAGCGATCTTCTATCCCGCGCCGATGATCTGCGCCAAGTGCGGCGCGCGCCGCGATCCCGTCACGGGCAAGGGCTGGTCGACCTTCGATCTGGAAGGTCCCTGCCAGCTCCTCGCCTGGACGCGGGTCTGGAACCTGCCCGAAGGCTACACGAAAAAATTCCTCCAGTTCGGCATCGTCCAGTTCGAAAACGGACTGCGCGCCTCCGGGCGGGTGGAAGTCGAAGAGCCCAAGACCGGCATGAAACTGACGGCCATCGTCGAGGAGTCCGACGAACGCCCCGGCAAGCCGGTCAAGATCTTCGTGTTCAAGTAGCCGCGAGGGGTTGCCGGACGGGGTTCACCGTTCACGGTTCAACGGTTGGGATTGTGAGCCGCTGAACCGTAGGTCCGAAGACCCCCACCACCTTGCGTGGTGGGTGAATCAGGTTCGTCCCGATCCTCGCGCGCGCTCGTCGCGACCTCATTCACCCACGGCGCAAGGCCGTGGGGGTCTTATTTTCCTGTATTTGCATTGTGGTTGCCGGCGGGTTCGCGTAGGCTTTCCGGCGATGAACCGAACAAAAAAAATCTGGATTTTGGCCGCCGGGATTGGATTGGCGTGGGGCTTGGTTTCGGCGCCGGCGGCAAAGCCGAAAGCGGAATCCAAAGCACCGGCCTGTGCGCCGGCCGATGCCGCCGCGCGCAAGCCCATCATCCGGCATTTGGACCGGAAGATCGATGGGGCTGACCTCAAGCGCATCTGGTTCTGGCGCAAGAAGCTGCCGGAGCAGTTCTATCGCCGCAACAACTTTGGCTGGGCTTGGGCGGAAATCGAAGGCCTGGAGAAAAAAGAGTACTTCGCGCACAGCGGAATCCAGAGCCTCGACGATTTCTCGAAAGTCGTCGCGCGCCGGCTCAAGGGCATGTCGTTTTCTCCCGAAAAAGGCAAGGGGCGTTTCCAAACGCTGTTTGTGGATTATCTGGGCAACATCGATGGTCCCAACGCGTTGCCGCGCTGGTTCGACACGGAATACAAGATGCTCGAAGACGTCGCCTCCCGCCTGCCGGACACGGCGGTGCGCGGCAAGATCCGGCTCTACACGAATCTCGAGCCTTGTCCGAGCTGCCGGGGCGTGATGGACCAGTTCCTGGCGCTCTACACCAACGTCGAGATGGAAGTCTTCTACGAGTGGCCGCCGTAGCGCGGGAAACGGGGGAGGGCGGGCGATTCGAAGTCTGTTCATGCAATTTTCCCCACCCGACGAGGCCCGCGTGAAGCAAACAATTGGGTTGGATGTCATCGCATAGTCGGGTATGTTCTCCCGGCTGGATGAGCAACAAAATCAAAGGATGCGCGGCATGAAGAACAGAATCTGGATCGTGGGGTTGATGGTCGCGCTGGCTTGGGCGGGGGCGGCGGCGGCGCAGATCGATGCGCCGGAGCAAATGTTGCCGACGGTGCGCCAGCCGACGCTGCGGAAGGCCCATCCCGAGAAGGATGCGCTGGTGCTGGAGCGGGTCGAATTCTGCCGCGAAAAGCTGCCGGAGCAATACCGGCGACGCAACAATTTCGCCTGGGCCGTCGCCAAGATCAAGGACTTGGACAAAGTGGAATATTTCGCGCACAGCGGCATCCAGAGCTTGGACGATTTTTCCAAGGAGATGGTCCAACAGCTCGACGGCATTTCCGTCCGGCCGGAGAAGGGGCGCTTCCACGCGCTGTGCGTGAATCAAAACGACGTGGTGGACGGATACGACTGCTGGGTCCGCACCGTGGATACGGAGTACAAGATCCTCGAAGACATGGCGGCCCGCATGCCGGACCCGTCCGTCAAGGGCCGCGTGAAGCTGTATACGGATTTGCCGCCCTGCGCCAGTTGCTGGAACGTGATGAAGCAGTTCATGGCGGTGTATACCAACGTCAACATGTCGGTGCTGTATCGGAGGAAGTGACGTGGAGAAGGAGTCCTACTACGAACTGCGCTGCGCGGTCGTGGAGACTTTCTACGAGGTGTTGCTCTCGGAAGAATACACCGTCGGGCAGGCGGCGAGCCGCTGTCTCGTGGAGTTCCGCAGCGAATCGCAAGGGGGCGGCCAAACGGGACTGGTGGTGCTGAGCGTGATCCTGTCGCGCGTGGCGCGGCATGATCCCGCCGCTTTGGCGCGCTATCAGGCCGAACTCGGTGCGATGCAGGCCTTGGCGAAGAAATCTGCCTGCTGGCGAGGGCTTTCCTCGGGGGAAAAGAAGCGGCTCGAAGAAGACCTGCGCTTCGCGATCGAGAAGGCCGTTGATTTTCAAGCCCCTTGAACGGGGGAGCATCGGCGCGTCCAGCGCCCTTCGCCAGTCATTTTTCAACTTATTCACCGATAAGCAGATGCGGCTGAATTGATCGCGGGAACATCCGGTTTTATCCGGACCGTTCTCATGTCCGATCTTTTAGGTTATGCGCACCTCTGATTCCGGTGGCGTCCATCATCGGTTTCCGGTCAGCAACGATTGATCTGGCGGGGGATGGAGCAAATTCAACTTTTCTGTAGCCGCTGAATCCGACCGGGACGAGGTCGTCCCGGCTCCAAACAGCCACGGGCTCTATGCCTTTGGAGCCCCCGACGCCCCCGTCGGGGGGATGTGCAGTGGCTACGGTATTCTGAAAAACGCTCTGGGCTTGGCGGAGGGGCGGATGGAAAAACGGGGCGGCAGGTCACGGAACGGGGCGGGGCCGAAGTCATCGCAGATAATCATCCAGAATCATAGGAATTAACATAATTATAACATGATCGTGTTCTTAATTTAACGATACAGTTTTTGCCCGTTTGGATACTGTTATTTATATTATTAACAAGGGCTTTGATTGTTATTAACAAACATTTGAATTGCGTACACGCGACATGTGTTCAGATCTCAATCGAAGAATTTTCGGGGTGAGGCGGACGAAGATTTTTGGAGGCCAGCGGGGCCATGACTCCGCGGCGTCCAAGGAGCGAGTAACGATGAAAATCATGCGAACCAAATTCGGCTGTTGGCGGCCAGCGGCTTGCGCGGCGTTCGGGGTTGCGTTGCAGGTTCTGGCGGCCTCCTGCGCGTGGGGCCAAGGGGCCGAAGGCGTTTCCGTGCCGCTCTACGCCGGAAACGCCGTTCCGCTGCAAGACGAATTCGGCCGGCCCATGCGGGGTTCGCCCGCGGCGGCGGCCGCCGCCAACCGCCCGCGGGTCGAAGTGCGTTATGCCTACACGAACCGGAACCCCCTCGGTGAAATATTTGCGCCGGGCCTCAACGGCGAGGCCAGCCCGTACCATCCGCCGGTCGCGGCGGACGCCCAGATCGGCATGGGCCTGAACGCGGCGGCGGCCGATTCCGGCCTGTTCTGCGCGGTGTTTCCGAAACGCCCCGCCGCGAGGACGAAACTGTTCGCCCGGGTCTTCAACGCCCCGAACCCCGCGGAGGCCACGTTCTACGCGGATTCCGACGTCGTGGAAGTGGGTTCCAACGCCACCGCGCTGGTGTTCGCCTTCGGCCCGCTGAAAGCGCTCGATTCCGCCGACGACGACGGCGACGGTCTGGAAAACTCCTGGGAAGAGCTGCTGGGCATCGACGACCGGCTGACGGCGGACTACGACGACGACGGCATGAGCGACCTGCACGAGATGTGGGCCGGCACGGCGCCGGACGACCCCGATTCGAAACTGTCGTTCCGGCTCGTGCGGCGCGAAACGACGCCGGTCGTGCTGTCCGAAGGCGAGGCCCCGACTCGGCCCGTCCGCGTGAAGTGGCAATCCGTCCCCGGCAAGACCTACCGGCTCGAATACGTGCCGGCCCTGGTCGACGCCAACGGCGAAGCGATGTCGTTCGATCTGGTTCCCGGCGGCTTGGTTACGGCCGGCGAAAACGAATACGAGATCGACATGCAGGTGGACGTCTCCACCAACGCGACCGGCACGTTCCGCGTCAAGCTGGTCAGATAGAAACCGAGCGAATCCGCATGCGCAGAGACGAAACCATTCTGGAGCATCCGGGCACCCCCCGCTGACCATGGCCGAGAAACCCACCATCTACGTCGAGATCCCGATTCCGCGCTTCCTGACGGCCCGGCCGTCGGAGGATTTGATCGCGGCCGCTCGGCGATGTTCGGAGGGGATGAAAATGAAGGCTGACCCCATCGTGACGGAAGTCCGCCGAATCCGCCGGAATATTCTGGAATCCTACGGGCGTTATTTTGATATAGTGTCCTGCGACGTGATGAAGCGCCAGTTTGAATCCGGGAACAAGGTCGTGACCCTGTCCGGAAAGATAATCGTCGAGGCCGCCAAGCCCCGGGTGGCCGAAACGGGCGCGGAGTGCCGCGCGAAGGAATAGCCGTGAACCGCAAGCCCACAGCCCAAACCATGAAACACGCGAATGGCGCGAATGGGATTTCTGTAGGCCGAGGCGTTGACCCGGCGGGATTTGAATCCCAGAGCGCACGGCGCGACGCGGAGTTTTCCCTCCGTGTGCATCCGTGGTTGGATCGGCTTTTTGGGTGGTCGAGCGGACGCGGAAAACATTGAATCATCGGGCGGATTCCCAATGAAACTTTTGAGCGACAACATCCCGCAAGCCTTGCGCGGTCCGGCCTCCGGACTGGCGGAATGCCTGCGGGCGTTCGACCGGACCCGGCCCGTCGAGCGCGTCGTGTTGTTCGGTTCCTATGCGCGCGGCACCCAGCGGCCGGACAGCGACGTGGATCTGTGCATCGTGGCGGAAGGCGCCGAAAACCAGTTGGCTGCCGCTCGGGAGTTTCGGCGGGCCATTCGGGACGTCCGCTCCAAGCCCGCGCTGACCCTGATCCCGATCACCCCGGCCCGGTTCGAAGAGAAGACGGCGGCGGGAGATTATTTTTTCAAGACGATCCAGGAAGAAGGCATTTGTGTCGCCGAGAAAGACTAATTCAAGCAGTCCGGCCGATTGGCTGCTAGGCATGCCGGTAGGGCGGCCGCGCCGCGGGCGCCGGGCTGTCGCCGGGAGGGCGCCATGAAGATCCCGCGGATCTATCTGGACACGTCCGTGTTCGGCGGCTGCTTCGACGAGGAGTTCGCCAAGGAAAGCCTGCGCCTGATCGAGGAAATCAAGGCGGGAAAATTCCGCCTGGTGATGTCGGAGACGGTGATGGCGGAACTGGGCTCTGCCCCATCTCGGGTTCAGAATGCATACGAGGAAATCCCGAAAGGCTTCATTGAAACGGTGGGCTCCAATCCGGAAGTCGAAGCCCTCAAGCAGGCTTATCTGGACGCCCAGGTCGTCGGTCCGGCATCCGCCACCGATGCTGAACATATCGCCGTCGCCACGGTCGCCCGGGCCGACATGATCGTGAGCTGGAATTTCAAGCACATCGTCCACTACGAGAAAATCGCCGGTTATCTATCCGTGAACCTGCGGCTGGGATACGGCGCCATTGGAATTTTCTCCCCCACGCAAGTGGTGAGCTATGAAAACTAAAACCTTCGATTGCATCCAAATGAAAGAAGAGTGCCAGCAAGCCTGCCTGAAAAAATATGGCGGTTTGTCTTTGGACGAACGGCGCAAGAAGATGGTTGCGGACATCTTGGCCCATCCGGTTCTTGGCGACATCTATCGGCAGACCTTTCGGCCCGACGGGTTGGATCCCGCCTACAAGCCAGCCGCCGTCGTGGCCGAGACCGGCGCGGATTACGGCGCGGAGGAACCGGCGAAATGATCCGGCAACCAACAGCCGAAACTACGAATCACGCGAATTTAGCGAATGGATGCGCTGTAGGCCGGGGCGTTGACCCGGCCGGATTTGAGCCACAGAGGGACGCAGAGATGCCCGCCCGTGTCCATCCGTGTGCATATGTGGTTGGATCGGCTTCTTCGGCGGCGGGGACGGATGCCACGATTTCAAGGACGGAACCCATGACGATTTCTGCGACGACGAACTGCGGAACCATCCCCACCCGGGAGAACCGAAACATGAACATGCCCCAATTCCTTTTCGGGCGCGCCGTGCGCGCCCGCCGGCCCCGCGCGGAGATCCTCTCCCCGCCAGCCGGGCAACCTATTAGCCGGGCCAGCGGCACGCCGGCCGCGAAACGGAATGCTGCCGTTCACGGGCTGACCCGATTCGGGATCATTTCCTTGATTTGTGCGGTTCTGCCTGTTCGGGCCATGGCCGATGGCGGGTATTTCGACGTGAAGTATAATACTCCGGTGAGTTCTTGGACGGCGAGCGCACCCACGCTTTATGCCGGCGACTGGCTGGAGGCCGAGGTGTGGCTGTGGTACCAGAACGATCCCGGGCTGGGCGCCCAGTTGCGCTATACCCCCAACAATTGGGTGAACGTGTACAGCGATGGCTTCAGCCGCGGCACGGTCAGCGGCAACAACGCGCGCTATTCGAACCAGGGCAGTTCGGTCGGGCCATGGGTGGCCGGCACCACGGTCAAGATGCAGGTGCAATCGTGGCACGACTGGTATGGCGACGACTTTTATTCTACAGTTTTGGAATCTACCGTACAGGCTCTGAACAATCCTGGCAGCCAGTCCGCGTCGGCAGCAAGTACAAGCCAAATCAACTTGAGTTGGACCCGCGGGACCTCGGGGAGTGCAAAAGATACCGTCATTTTCCGGTCTACTAGCAGTACGCCGCCCACGATGAGCCAAGGAACGTCTTACAGCCAAGGGACGACATACAGTGGCTATTACTGCCTGTATAAAGGCGATGGAACCAGCACCAGCGATACTGGACTCTCGGCCGGCACCACTTACTACTATTATTTTTATGCGGAAAACTACTCGTATTACTCCTCCGGTGTTTCGGCCAACGCGATTACGATCTGCGGGACGCCGGCGACGCCGACGGCCGGCAGCATCACGTCGAGCGGATTCACCGCGAGCTGGAGCGCGACGACGGGGGCCGCGAGCTATCGGCTCGATGTGGCGACGGACAGCGGGTTCACCGCGATGGTGTCCGGCTACAACGACCTGACGGTGAGCGGAACAAGCCAGGCGATCTCTGGGCTGTCGGCCGGGACGACGTACTATGTGCGGATCCGGGCCGTGAACGCGGGCGGGACCAGCGCGAGTTCGAGCACCCTGACTCAGATCACGGTGTGCGGGACGCCGGCGACGCCGACGGCAGGCAGCATCACGAGCAGCGGATTCACGGCGAGTTGGAGCGCCTCGACGGGGGCGGCGAGCTATCGGCTGGATGTGGCGACGGACAGCGGGTTCACCGCGATGGTGTCCGGCTACAACGACTTGACGGTGAGCGGCACAAGCCAAGCGATCTCGGGGTTGTCGGCGAATACGACCTACTATGTGCGGATCCGCGCGGTGAACACGGGCGGCACGAGCGCGAGTTCCGGCACGCTGACGCAAGCCACGGAGTGCACCACGCCGGCGACGCCAACCGCCGGCGATATCGCCATCATTGCGGCCAATTGCGACGCAACAAAGAGTTATGCTTTTGTTGCACTTAAGGATATTCCTGCAAACACAACAATCACTTTCACTGACAACGCTTGGACATCAGCCGATGGGCCGTTCAATTCGAATGAGGGCTACCATGAGTGGTCCCATACATCGATCATTAAGGCCGGGACAGTTATTACTGTTAGCGGGACCACCCCCTCAGTGGGAAGTATCACAACAGGCGGATCCCTCGATCTCGCAGTAGCCGGTGATCAACTCATTGCATTTCAAGACACATGGGCAAACCGACCTACAGCGAGTGGTTCAGATTCCAAGTTCCTTTACGCGCTCTCCATGGAAAATTTTATTACAAGCGGGTCAGTTGGTAACAACACGTCGTATCGTCCCAGCGCATTGAGTAGTGCATCTTCGGCCATGTCCACCACTGCGACAGAAAAAGACAATGCATACTATGCAAATGGTACTTCGTCCGCCGGGTCTTTGAGTCAAACCCTTACCCAAAGCGCCTATTTGACGCTAATTAACGACGGCATCAACAAATGGTATAAAAACGATACAGGGCCGCTTACATTCCCCACCTACACGCTGACTGTACTTGCCGCCGAACCGAGCACGGCGGCGGGGAATCCGACCTTCAGCAATATCACGGGCACGCAGATGGATGTGGCCTGGACGGGCGGAAACGGCGCCAACACGCTAGTGGTCTGCCGGCAGGGGGCGGCCCCCTCAGCTGATGCGGCGGATGCCACGACCTATACGGCAGATGCAAATTATGGCGGCAGCGGGACGGCTCTGGGCTCTGGCAAGGTGGTCTACAAAGGCAACGGGGCGTCGTTCACGCTGACGGGCCTGACCGCCGGCCAGACTTACTATTTCCGGGTCTATGAATTCAACGGGGTGGACACTTCCGACTCCTGTAGCGGCCTGCGGGAGAACTACAAGACAGACAGCTATGGTTCCGCCAGCCAGGCAGCCAGTGCAGGCTCCACTCCGACCATCACGCTCTCCTCGGCTACGCTTTCGGCCTTCAGCACGGTGGTGGGCACGCCGTCGACCCCCCAGACGTTCACGGCGGAGGGGGTGAATTTGACGGCGAACATCACGGTGGCCGCGCCGACGGGGTTCGAGGTGTCCACGTCGAGCGGGTCGGGCTATGGCAGTTCGGTCGCGTTGACGCCAAGCGGGGGCACGGTCAGCACGACGACGATCTACATCCGCCTGACGGGCGCGTCGGTCGGTTCGCCTTCGGGCAACGTCACGGCCAACAGCACCGGCGCAACCGAACAGACCAAGGCGGCGAGCGGCACGGTCACCTACAGCGCCAGTTCCGACATCATCCGCGACACGGGGTTCGGCGAGCCGGACAACATTGCGTATAAAGACTACCAGGAGACGGACCTCACCTCATCGTCCTTGCAGGTCGGCAGTTTCACGATTCAAGACGGGGGTGGCAGCTCCGACTCGGATTCGCAGGCGACGACGCTTACGGCGATCACGTTCACGCTGAGCAACTGGGAGAACGTGCGGCGGTTGGCCATCTTTGATGGCACCACGCAAATTGGCGACGTGGCGGTGAGCAGCGGCACGGTGGCGTTCAGCGGCCTGAGCGGTCTGGCGGCAACAGACAACGGCACCAAGACGTTCAAGATCCTGGCGAGCTTCAATGCGGACGTCGACGACAACGGGCAGTTCCAGTTGACGGTCAGCAGC
The DNA here is from genome assembly GCA_964510645.1 of uncultured Verrucomicrobiota bacterium. Lineage (GTDB taxonomy): Bacteria > Verrucomicrobiota > Kiritimatiellia > CAIQIC01 > Lenti-01 > Lenti-01. The sequence goes on from CAZECJ010000005.1 coordinate 11,604, forward strand.
GCGACGGCGGACAGCGGCGGATCCGTCTTCGCGGCGGGCAACGCCGGCGCGGCGGCGACCAGCGTAGCCGGCGACGACAACCGCATCGAAGTCACAGCGACCAAGCTGGTGTTCAGCTCGATCCCGGGCTCCAGCGTAGGGGTCAGCGCGAATTTCAGCGCCACGGTCCAGGCGCAGGACGCCAACGACAATCTGGATTTGGACAGCACGGCTTCAGTGACCGTCAGCAGGAACAGCGGGACCGGAACACTGAGCTCTTCGGCCGGGCTGAACCACAGCCTGTCCAGCGGGGCCTGGACTTGGAGCGATCTCCAGTTCGATGCGGCCGACACATTCACGCTCAGAGCGGCCGGGGGATCGTTGACCGATGCCGTCAGCGGGAACATCATCGTGGTGGATACGACCATCTCTAATGCGGTGGACAACTACAGTTTATCTTGGACCACTGCAGGACATGCCAACTGGTCCTACCAGACGACGACCACGCACGACGGTACGGATGCCGCCGAATGTGGGGTTATCGGCAATTACCAAACCTCGTCGGTACAAGCCACGGTTACGGGTCCGGGACTTGTAACATTCTGGTGGAAAGTCAGCAGTGAAGCCAATTATGACAAACTGAAATTCTATACAAATGCCACGTTGGTGTCGAACATCTCCGGGAACCAGGATTGGGCCCAGGTTAGCTATAACGTGGAAGCCGAAGGTAGCGTAACGCTGAAATGGAGCTACGAAAAAGACATTTCGGGCACTAGCGGGAGCGATCGGGCTTGGCTGGACCAGGTGACGTGGACGCCGGGGCTGGCGGCTCCGGCGGCGTTTTCGGCCACGGCGGCCAGCGTTTCGCAGATCAACTTGTCCTGGACGAAGAATGGATCCGGGGACGACATCATGGTCGTGCGCCACACGGCCGCCATCAGCGGGACGCCCTCGGGCACGTATAGCGTAAGCGATCCCTTCACCGGCGGCGGGACGGTGATCTACAACGGAAGCGGCACATCGTTCAACGATACCGGGTTGGACAGCTGCACCCACTACTACTATAAGGCGTGGTCGGTAGATGGCTCCACCTATTCGGCCTCCGGCAAGACGGGCGACGCAACGACCTCGACTCCCGCCGCGCCCGTGGCGACGGCGGCAACCAATGTCACGGCCTCCAGCTTCTACGCCAATTGGGGCGCGGTCTCAGGCGCCGCCGAGTACCGGCTGGACGTGAGCGAATATGAGACATTCTCGGTATCCGGCGGAAGTTCGACGCCGATCGACACCAGTTTTGAATCTGCCGACGGGTGGTCTACCCATGCCTATGGCGATTGGACCCAGGTGGATGGCCAAGGGGGGTCTTGGACCGGCTACAGTGCCGGCGTTTATGCAAATGATGCGTACGATGGAACTGTAAAGGTCCAATTCAACGCCTCCGGAGATTATCTGGTTCTTCCTGCCGTGAGTAACCCCACCAACATTTCCTTTTGGGAACGCGTATCGGGCACCACGGGCAATAAAATCACGATTGAATGGCTGGATGACAGTACGTGGACGGCCATTGCCGTCGTAACCAACACGTCTGTTTCCTACACGCAGCGCAGTGTGCCATTGAATTTGACAGGGGATGACGTTCTTTTGCGTCTTCGGGATTCGGCCCACTACAGCGTTCATTACGTGGATTCATTGGTGGTGCAGGCTGAAGGCAGCACGCCGTCCTTCGTTACGGGGTATTCGAACCTGGACGTGGACAACGTGACGACGTATCAAGTGACAGGGCTGGACGCCAGCACGACGTATTACTACCGCATCCGGGCGATCGGGGATGGCGGCTGCACGAGCGACGATTCCAACGTGATCGACGTGGAGACCAGCGCGGGGGTGGCGCCTTCCATCACGGTGGCGAGCGCCACGCTGGCGTTCGGGAGCCTGGACGTCGGGGCGACGTCTTCGGAGCAATCCTACACGGTATCGGGGGCGAACCTGACGGGTGACATCACGATCACGCCGCCGGCGGGATTCGAGATTTCCAAGACGAGCGGGTCCGGGTTCGTGGCGAATCCTTCGACGCTGACGCTGACGCCTTCCGGCGGGACGGTATCCGACACGACGATCTACGTGCGGTTCAAGCCGACCGCGGCGTCGGGGTATTCCGCCAATATCACGCACGAGAGTTCGGGCGCGGTGGCGCAGAACAAGCCGGTGACCGGCACGGGCGTCTATTGCGACGAGTCGGACATCATCCACAACGGCAGTTTTACCGTGCCGGAAAACATCGCCTATGGAACCTACCAGGCCACGGACATTTCGGATGCGAATTCGATCGAGGTGGCGCAGTTCACGATCCGCGACGGCGGCAGCGACAACACGGATACGGATTCGGCCGCGACGACGCTGACGGCGATCCAGTTCACGGTGGTTAACCACGCGAACATCCGGCGCATCGCGCTCTACGACGGCTCGTCGGAACTGGGCGAGGTGGCGGGCGGGGCCACGGCGACCTTTTCCGGGCTGACGCTGGCGGCCTCGGACAACGGCACCAAGACCTTCTCGGTGCGGGTGACGTTCACCGCCGCGGTGACGGACAACCAGCAAATCAGCTTTACCGTCAACAGCGCGACGGCCAGCAGCGGAGGCTCGACCTTCGCGGCGGCCAACGCGGGTGCGGCGGCCAGCAGCACGGCCGGCGACGACAACAAGATCGAGGTGACGGCGAGCAAGCTGGTGTTCAGCTCGGGGCCGCCTTCCACGGTGGACGTCGAGGTGAATTTCACCGCGACGGTGCAGGCGCAGGACGCCAACGACAACCTGGACCTGGATTCGACGGCCTCGGTGACGATCAGTCGGCTGAGCGGTACCGGGAACCTGACGGGGGGCGGGGCCACGGCGTTGGACGCAGGCGTCAAGGAATTCGCAGCCTTGCAATATGACGAGGTGGAAGTTTTCAAGATCCAGGCGACGGCGGACGGATTGACCGCGGCGGAAAGCGGGAACATCACCGCGTCCTGCCCGACGCCGGATGCGCCGACCATCGCGGCCGCGACCAACGTCACCTCCTCCAGCTTCTACGCGAACTGGACGGCCGCCGACGGCGCCACCGGCTATGAACTGGACGTGATGACGGACTTGGGACTCTCGGAGCTGGTTTCCGATGATTTCGAGGATGGAGATCTGACGGGCTGGACCCTGAATGGCGCGGGCGAGTGGGATGCTTCGGATTCCAGCCCCATCACCGGGTCGTACTCGGCGAGGCACCACGACGATGATACGGAAGAGAAAGATTACATGTACCAATCGCTGGGGGGCACGCTGAGCAGCGGCGAAACGGTCTGGCGCTTCAATTTGAAGAACGGGGCGTTTGACCCGTCCGGCGGCAACAATTTCAACTTCTATCTGATCGCCAACGAGTCCAACCTGGGCGGCTCGACGGTGGACGGATACGCCGTGGGCGTCAATATGTCCGATACGGACGATTATCTCAAGCTGGTGCGCGTGGTCAACGGGGCCGAGGGCGCCGAGGTGGTCGCCTCCAGTTTCACCTGGGGTTCCAGCACGCTGGTGGGCATCGAAGTGCGCCGGTCGGCAGCGGGCGCATGGACGCTGAAATACGATTCCAACGGCGGGTTCGACAACCTGACCACCGTCGGCAGCGCCAGCGATACGACGTACACCGATTCGTCATATTGCGGGCTCGTGTTCGACAACACGGCTTCCTATGCGGGGCTTTTGTGGCTGGATGACCTGACCATCACCCAGGGCGGCGGGACGCCGACCTACGTGGACGGGTATGAAGCCCGGGAGGTGGGAGACGTGGCGACCTGCCTGGTGACGGGTCTGACGCAGAACACGACGTACTACTACCGAGTGCGGGCGACGAACGACTGCGAAGGCGTCAGCGCGAATTCGGGGATTCTGAGCGCGACGACGTTGGAGGCCGCGGTGGCGCCGACGGTGACGACGCCGACGGTGGCGGACATCGACACGACGAGCGCGACGCTGGGGGCGACGGTGACTTCCAACGGCGGAGAGGCGCTGACTTCGCGAGGGACGGTCTACAACACCACGGGGTCGCCCGTGACTGAGAATCCCTTGGCCGAAGGCAATACCGCGGTGAGCGCCTTTTCGCATTCCCGGTCCGGGTTGGACGTCGGAACGCAATACTTCTACCGCGGCTACGCGATCAACACGGTCGGGACGGGGTATTCGGCGCAGGGCAGTTTCTACACGGAACCGGCACAGGCGGAGAACATCAGCATTTCAAGCGTTTCGGCCGGCGGGATGACGGTTTCGTGGACGGCAGGGGCGAACAGCGACGGCGCGATCGTGGTCGTGCGGGCCGGCAGCGACACGGTGGCAGACCCGACGGACGGCACATTGCATTCGGCTGATGCGGCGTTCGGCAGCGGTGCGGACCTGGGTAGCGGCAGCTACGTGGTCTATCGCGGCAGCGGCACCTCGGTGGACGTGACGGGCCTGACGGCCGGCACAACCTACTACGTCGAAATCTTCGCCTACAAAGGGACGGTGGCGGACGACGGCGCAAACAAGGGCATCAACTACCAGCAGACCACCCCGTTGGCCGACAACGAGGCGACGTCGGCGTGCTCGCTCGGCGCGCCGACCAGCACGGCGGCGACCTTGGTCTGGTCCACGAGTTTCATGGCGAACTGGACGGAAGTGGCGGGTGCCACCAGCTACCGGCTGGACGTGGGCACAAGCGCCGATTTCACCGCGCCGATCGGAATCAATGAAGGCTTCGCCGGCGGGACGACCCCGCCAACCGGTTGGACCTTCACCACCATCGGCGGCACCTATTCGGGGACATATGGCGTCGCCACGCCCGCCCTGCAGTTGGATGCCACGGGCGACCGGGTGCAGACCGCGGCGCTCACCAGCCCCACGAACTTCAGCTTCTGGGTCGCGGGGCAACTCACGGATTCCAGCTCCGCCCTGCTGGTGGAAAGCGCCGACGGCGGCTCGTGGAGCACGGTCGTGAACCTGGTGCCGCTGCCGACAACGGGAACGAACTACTCCTATCCTCTCGACAATACCGTGACGAATTTGCGGTTCACCTACACGAAGAGCACCGGCAACCTGGCGTTCGACGACGTGGTCGTGACCGGCAGCGCCAGCGCGCCGTACTTTGTCCCGGGCTATTCGGACCGGACGGTGGCGGGCACGAGCCAGTCGGTGACGGGGCTGACGCAGGAAACCACGTACTACTATCGCGTGCGGGCTTTCGGAGAGGGGAACTGCACCAGCGGCAATTCCGAAAACCAATCGACGACGACGACGCCCTCCGCGGCGGTCTGGGATGGCGAGGCCGTCGGCGATCGCTACAATTGGGGCAACAAGACCAACTGGCTCGGCAACGTGCTGCCCAGCACCAACGACTGGGTGGTGTTCTACCAGGACATCAGCGGCACGAACGTCAATCTGAGCGGCGACCGGACCGTGATGGGCGTGCGCTTTGTGGACGGCGCGTCCCGCAACGTGAATGTCCGCAGCAACGTGCTGACGATCCGCGACGGGGGGATCGTCGTGGATTCGGGCTCGACGGGGGCGCATGCCATCCAGGCGGGGCTCGCGATGGCCCAGAACCAGACGTGGAACAATGCTTCGGCGGTGGATCTGATCCTAGGGGGGCAGATCACGGGTTCGCGCACCGCGACCAAGACGGGCACCGGCCGGATCGTGCTGACAGGCCAGACCAATAGCTTCACGGGCGCGCTGACGATTTCCGCAGGCGCGGTGCAGATCCGCGGGACCAACGCCTTGGGTACGGTCGCCGGCGGCACGGTGGTCGCGGACGGGGCGACGCTGGAAGCGCACGGCAGCGGCAAGGCCGTGGATTTCGACAGCGAGCCGCTGACTTTGAACGGCATGGGGGTGGACGGCGGCGGCGCGTTGCGTTTCGTGCAGAACAACGTGAAATTCACGGGTCAGATCACGCTGGGTTCCGACGCGCGCATCCAGGCGGTGGCGGATTCCCCGGCGGCGAGCGCGAAGATCACCCTCGGCGCGTATACCCTGTACGTGGGAGTGGACGAAAGCGCGACGGAATTGCGGGTGGGCGGCGACTTGTCGGGCACCCGGACGGATGGCGACGGTGCGTTCGTCAAGGACGGCCCCGGCGTCCTCATGATGTCGGGCGACAACACGAACCTGACGGGCAACTTGAGCATTTACGAAGGCGAAATCCGCATTGGCGGAACCCGGGCGATGTACGGCACCGGCAAGCTGATTTTCGGAACGAATTCAACCCTCAAGGCCAACAGCGCCACGGATTACGTCATCACCCGTCCGGTGGAGATCAACAGCGGCATCGTTTTGGGCGAGACGGATACCCGCTACGGTTCGCTCACGTTCACCCAGACGATCGATCTCTTGGGGGAAAACCGGGTGGTCGAGGTGCTCCACCCCGCCACCGATTGGGTGGAGTTCCAAGGCGTTGTTTCCAACGGTGGCCTGACGAAGACCGGCGTCGGAAAACTGATTTTGTCCGGCACCAACACGTACGCAGGCGGCACGGCGGTAGAGGCCGGCACGCTGCAGGGCACGACGTACAGCCTGCCGGGCGACGTCGGCAACTCGGCCACGCTGGCGTTCCAGCAGGCCGTCGATGGAACCTATGCGGGCACGATCAGCGGCTCAGGCGCCGTGGAGAAGAGCGGGTCCGGCGCGGTCACCTTCACGGGAACGCATTCCTACGGCGGGGATACCCGGATCAACGGCGGGACCCTGATCGTCAACGGATCGGCCGCCGATTCCGAGCATTGGATCGCGGCCGGAGCCACGCTGATGGGCTACGGCACGGTGGGCGACCTGATCGTGGACGGCACGGTGAATCCGGGCGACACGCTCGGCGAACCCGGCCTGCTCACCGTCGCGGGAGAAGTTGCATTGTCGGCCGGCGGAATCTATCGCTGCGAAATCACCGGTTTGAGCGGAACGGCCGGAACCGACTGGGATTTGATCGCGGCTTCGGGCGGGATTTTGGCCAACGCCTCATCCGACGAACCCTTCACGATCAAGCTCGTCGGAACCGACGACGATCTGCCCGGCTTCGACCCGACGGAGCCGTATACGTGGACGATCATCAACGCCCCTGCGGGGTCGATCGCGAATTTCTCGGCGGATTGCTTCACGGTGGATTCCTCCGACTTCGAACCGTCGCCGGGGGCGGGCAGCTTCGGCGTGGAGGACGTGGACGGTTCCCTCGTGCTGTGCTTCAAGGTGCCGGAGATTTCCGTGCGGGGCATCGACGGCGCGGAAATCGCCAGCGAGGCGGCGGCTACGGTCGCCGCCGGCAGCGACTTCGGCGAAGTGGCCTTGAACCAGGCGATTGCGCACACGTTTGTCGTCACCAATACGGGCGGCGCGCCGGTTGCGCTCTCGAACGTCGTCGTCGGCGGGGCACAGGCCGCCGATTTCGTCGTGACGGCCCAGGTTTCATCGCCCGTGGCGGAGGCGGCGGGCACGGCCTTCACGGTCACGTTTACCCCGACCAATCTGAGCGCGTATGCGGCCAAAGTGTACCTCAGCAACAGCATTCCGACCCAATCGCCCTACACCTTCTATCTGGCGGGCGAGGGCGTCATTCCCGCGCCGTCGAACGTGTTGGTGCTGGCCGACGGAAGCGAAATGGTCCGCTTGTGGTGGAACAAGCATGCGAACTACGACGTGATGATCGTCCGCCGCGCCAACGCCGCGCCCACGGATCCGACGCAGGGCACGCCCTACGCGGTGGGCGCCGCCTGCGGCGGCGGCACCGTGATCTACAAAGGAACCGCGGAGATGCTGGAGCATATCGTGCCCGAAGCATCGACCAACCATTATGCCTTCTATTCGGTCACGGCCGAGAACTCCTATTCTGTGCCGGTGCGCGGCGAGGCCTTCACCCCGCCCTTCCCCGGAAATCTGGTAGCCGAGCCTTTTGCCTATACCAACAGCCTTTCGCTGGCCAACCTCAACGGCGGGAAGGCCTGGTCCAACGCGTGGAGCGTGGCGGCCGGATCGCAAGGATTCACGATCGGAACGAACAGCCTCGAATCGGCATCGGCCTATGCCGCCGGGGGCGGCAATCTGGCCGGCAGCACGATGGGGAACGGCGAGACGGCCGCGGCCAGTCGATTCTTCTTGGCGCCGAACACGACCAGCAACATCTACATGGGCTGGGTCATGAACGTGTCGACGTCGGGGCCCAACCGCTATGCGGGGCTGGAAGTCCTGGGCGGCACGGGCGGAACGAGCGTGCTGTTCCGGGTCGGCTTGCCGGCCGGCCGCACGAACGCGGCAGTGCAGAGCGCGATCGCTTCCGGCACGCCCGTGGCCGAGAGCACCTTCCGGATCGAACCGGGAGTGGACTACACCTACGTCGCAAAATACGTGAAGTCGGCCAACACCCTGCATCTGCGGGTGTACACGACCAACGACGTCGTCGATACGACCACGTCGGGCGAAACGAGCACGCCTTGGCAGGTCTTGCTGAACATGTCCGCCGCGCCGGCCGCGGGGTTCTATGGCATCCGGATGGTGGCCGGCAGCTCCAACGGCGCGGTGTCCGCCGGAACGGTGAAATGGGACGAAATCCAGGTCGCCAAGAATTGGACCAATCTTTTCTCGGAAGGCCAGCAACCCATCTGGAAGGGAACGTCCGGTTCCGGGGCCAGCCAGTGGGTCTTCCCCTGGAACTGGGTGGGCAACGAATTGCCCTGGCAGAACAGCCAGACGGTCGTGTTCTATCGTTCCTTCCCGAACACGAACGAAATCCAGGTGATCCACCTGGCCAGTCTATATACCTACAAGGGCATTCGGTTCAACGAAGCGGCCGACCAAAACGTGAACATCCGGCCCATCGACTACAACTTCCTCATTTTGCATGCGACGAACGGCTTGGGTCTCCGGTCGGACGGCATCGAAATCCAGACCGGGTCGGAGGGAACCCATCGCCTCGGCAACATCACGGTGAAAGCGGACCAGGGCTGGACCAACAACTCCGAGAAGGTCTTCACCCTCTTCGGGTACATCAAGAGTTCCGGTGCCTACAATGTGCAAAAGGGCGGCGCGGGCCGGATCCACCTCGACGGAAACAGCCAAAGCTATTTCAGCGGTGCAATGACCGTGGCCGAAGGCGCACTGAGCATCGGCCATCAGAAGTCTCTGGGAACCAGTGCCGGAGGGACGACGGTGTGGGCTGGCGGCGCGTTGGAATTCCGACCGACTTCCGCCACCGCGTACGACGTCGAAGCCCTGCATTTGGCCGGCATGGGCGTCACCAACGAGGGCGCCCTGCGCAACATGCAGTACAACAACCTGTGGCGCGGGGCGATCACGCTGGACGAATCGGCCCGGATCCAAGCGGAAGCGGGCACCACGCTGACGCTGAGCGGAGGGATCAACGGCTACGATGAAGAGCAGGATCTCTATCTGGGCGGTTCCGGAAACATCGCGATCGCCACCAATGGCATCGGCGCGAACGCCCGGCACGTCGTCAAGGACGGCAGTGGCACGGTGACGCTGTCGAAGGCCTGCACCTATGCCGGATCGACTTTCATCAGCAACGGCACCTTCCAAACCGCCGTGGCCGGCGCCATGCCGACGAACACTTCCGTTTCGGTCGTGTCCGGCGCGACGTTTAATCTGGCCGGCAACAACCAGACCGTCGGTTCGCTGGAAGGGGCGGGGACCGTGACCTTGGGCAGCGGCAGGTTGACGGCCGGCGGGAACAACAACTCCACGACCTACAGCGGCGCCATGAGCGGGACCGGCGGGCTGGGCAAGCGGGGCACGGGCGTCATGACCCTGTCCGGGGTCAACACCTACAGCGGGGCCACCTACGTGAGCAACGGGACCTTGAGCGTCAGCGGATCCTCGGTCAACTCGGCCCATGCCGTTTCCTACGGAGCCAAATTGATTGGCGATGGCCCGATCGGGGCGCTGACCATCGCCGGCACCGTGGATCCCGGCAGCGTCGCGAGCAATGCCGCAGAGTTGGTTTGCGGTGCGGTGACGTTGGCTTCCGGCGGCGCCTGCGTCGTGGACATGGCGGCGGCCGCCGGAACCGCCGGCGTCAATTGGGACCTGATTTCGGCCTCGGGCGCGATCGCGGTCCAGGCCAGCGGAACGTTCACGATCCGGCTCGCGGGAAATCCGGCGGACTTCAATGCAGCGGCCAACGGCTCATGGAAAATCATGGACGGCACGTCGGTTTCCGGGTTCGACGCGGGTCTCTTCACGGTGGATACCGACGATTTCGAGCCTGAATTGACGGGGTCGTTCAGCGTTTCCCAGATCGGCAACGATCTCTGTTTGGTTTACACGGCCAGCGGAGATCTGCCCGTTTGGGATGACGGCGGAGCGAACGCCCTGTGGGGCACGGCGGCGAACTGGGTCGGCGACCTGGTGCCGGGCCCGAGCCGGACCGTGTTCTTCTACCAGGGCAGCCTTGGGAATACGAACATCAGCCTGAACGGCAATCGCACGGTCGGCGGAGTGCGGATCACGAACTCGGCCGCGCTGCGCTTCTACAACGATCGGCTGACGATCAACGCCGCCGGTCTTGTGCTGGACGCCTTGTCGGGCGGGCTCGTGATCGACAGCCTCGTGGCGGTCGGAGCGGGCCAGACGTGGACGAACAACTCGGCATCCGACCTGATCGTGGAAGGGGCGGTGTCCGGCCCCGGACAGTTCCACAAGACGGGTCCGGGACGGTTGATCCTAGCCGCGGCCAACACCTTCAGCGGCGGCTTGTACGTGGATGGCGGCGTGGTGCAGGTGCAAGACAGCACGAATGCAATCGGAGCCGGGGAAATCCACGTGGGGACCAACGCCACGCTGGTACTGAATGGAAACGCCTTTGCCTGGCGGCCGGCAGCGACTTATCTGTCCGGCACGGGCACAAGCCCCGGGTTCGGCGCTATCCGCAGCATCCGAGCGGGAACCATCGTCTGGCCGGGACCCATCGCACTGGGTGCGGATTCGATGATCGTCGCGACGGCGGGCACGTTCGTCGTGAACGGGGACATTGCGGCGGCCGGCCATACGCTGTACGTCAGCAATCGCAACGGCTTCACCATGCAGAACGGCTACTACACCGGCACCAAGGCCACCGGCGACGGCTCGCTGCACAAAATGGGCAGCGGCATCCTGACCCTGCGGCCCGATGCCGCGTTGTCCGGCGGCATCACACTGGGGCAAGGCATACTGCGCCTGGCGAGCGATATCGAGAATTCCGGGGGCACGCTCGCCATGGCCGGGGGCACGACCTTGCAGTCCACCGGCAAGGTCGCCTGCCTGATTGCCAAGCCATTGGCGGTCAACGGCAACGTCGCTCTCGGTGCGGCATCCTCTTTCACGGGTCCGTTGACCTTCACCGGCACCGTGAACCTCGGCGACGAAGTCCGGATCGTGACCAACGGGAGCGAAGTGACGATGAGCGGAGCGATTTCCGCCGGCGGACTGACCAAGAAGGGGACGGGCACACTGCGGTTGACGGGAGCCAACGACTATGCCTCGGGCACGATCGTGAGCGAGGGCACGCTGATCCACAACGGCACCAATTCCGCTTCGGAAGCGACCATCGAAGGCGGGGCGATGCTGTACGGCAGCGGCGAAGTGGGCCTGCTGGACCTCTTCGGCGCGGCGAGCGCGGGCGCGGATACGAATGCGGTCGGCACCTTGACGGCCGACGGGGTCGATCTCGAGGCCGGCAGCACCCTGTACGTGGACTTCACGGCCATGTCGGGAACGGCCGGAACGGATTGGGACTTGATCGAAGCTGGATCCGAAGCCGTGACGGTGAACGCCACCACCTTGAGCAAATGCACGGTCGTGTTGCGGGGCGCCCCCGCCGGCTTCGACAAAGCCCAGGGGTATACCAACGCCATCGTTTCCGGCGGGTCCCTCTCCGGATTCGACACGAACAAATTCCGACTGAACGCCAGCGAGTTCGACGCGGACGTCGGGGATGGGAGTTTTGCCATCTCGAACGTTGCGAGCGACATCGTCCTGGTGTTTTCCGCGAGCCCGGTTTCGGTGCCCACGATCTACACCCTGGCGATCAGCAACGCCACGCCGACATCGGCGAAAAGCGGCGGCGACGTGACCTCGGCCGGCGGAAGCACCGTGACGGAGCGCGGCATTTGCTGGAACACGGCCGGGATGCCGACGACCAACGACTTCCATGCCAACAACGGCACGGGGACCGGAACCTTCGACTGCGTTTTGTCCAGCCTGACGCCAGGCGCGACCTACTATGTCCGCGCCTATGCCACCAATACCGTCGGCATTGCCTATGGCGACGAGGTGGAGTTTGTGACCGACTGCTTCACCAACGTGCCGACGGGATTGTTCGTCAGCGCCACCAATTACCACGACTTCACGGCCAACTGGTCCGCCGTCGCGGGCGCGACCGGCTATCGATTGGACGCATTCTTGGGTACGGACACGCCGGTTCAAATGATCAACGAAGGCTTTGCCGGTGGCAAAGTGGCGCCTGCCGGATGGACCTTTGCCGGCATCGGCAGCCTCTACACCAACAGCTCCAGTTTCGGCGCGGAGTCGCCGGCGCTCAAGCTGGACAACACCGGCGACCAAGTGACGACGCCCGTGCTGACCGGCACACCGACCAACGTCACCGTCTGGCTGAAAGGCAGCCAAATCGGCGCCGGCACCGAACTGGCCGTCGAAGGCTACGACGGATCCGTCTGGAGCAACCTGGCGACGATCGTTCCGGTGAACACCCCCACCACGAACAGCGTGGCGCTTGCCTCCTGGGTGACCCAGCTGCGGTTCACTTATACAAAGGTTTCGGGCAATCTGGCGTTCGACGACGTGGTGGTGAGCGGCAACGCCACCGCGTTCGTGCCGGGTTTCGAGAATCTCGCGGTAGCGGGGACGAGCCAGTCGGTGACGGGTCTGGAAGAGTACGTCACCTACTATTTCCGCGTGCGGGCCGAAGGGGCGGATTCCTGCACCAGCGGCAATTCCGACCTCAAGTCGGTGACCACGCCGTCGTCGAGTTCGGCGAATCCGGAATTCGCCGTGTCGGCGATCTACGGCACGCAGATCGACCTGGCGTTCCGGACGAACGACATGGGCCACAGTATCGTGATCGTGTGGAACGCGACCGGCACCTTCGGCACGCCGTCGGGGACGCCGGGGAACGTGGGCGATGCGTTTGCGGGCGGGACCATTCTCTACAAGGGCACGGGCACGAACTACAGCCATACGGGACTGAGCGGCTGCACGCCCTACTACTACAAGGCGTGGTCCTACAACAACATGCCGCTCTTCTCGTCGGGCGCGCCGGTCGATGCCACGACCTTGGCGGAAGCTGCGCCGGCATCCGTCTGGGCCAGCGCGACCAACGCCACCGGCTTCACTGCCGCGTGGTCGGCCGTTTCCGGCGCGACCGGCTACCGGTTGGACGTGGCCACCAGCGCGTCGTTTTCGGGTGGCGGCGCCCCGCGTACCAACAGCTGCGCCAACGTGGGCGGGGGAACGTCCAGCAGCTATTCCACCCGGATTTGGACCAACAACAACGGCATGGTCTGGACCACCTACAAGGCGCGTTCCGACCAAACCGTCAATGGCAACCAAAGCGTTTGCCTACAGAATGAAGCCGGTGCCTATTTGGTCTCCACGACCTTGTCCAACGGCATCGACAGCTTGAGCTTCGACGTCCAGCAAGCGTTCACCGGAAGCGGCGGGCAGTTGACGGTCTACGTCAACGGGTCGCAAGTGGGCGATCCGTTCGCCTACGATGGAACCGTCCAAACCGCTCGGTTTGACAACATCGCCGTTGCGGTACCGGCCACCTTGGTCATTAGCAACAATGCCGCCGCACGCCTGGCCATCAACAACCTGGTTTGGACGGACATTTCCTCGAGCTACGTGTCGGGCTACGAGAACCTGGCGGTGGCGGGAACGAGCCAACTGGTGGAGGGGCTGACGTCGGGGGTGGAGTACTTCTTCCGGGTTCGGGCAGAGGCCCCCTGCACCAGCGCCAATTCGGCGGTGGCATCGGTGACGACAATCAAGCCCACCATCACGGCGACAGGCGGTCCGCTGGCTTTCGGGGGCGTGCTGGAAGATACCGTGTCGGCCGAGCAGACCTACGTGGTGTCGGGCGTGAACCTGACCGCCGACATCGCGATCACCGCGCCTGCGGGCTTTGAGATTTCGACAACGAGCGGGTCCGGGTTCGGCGGCTCGCTAAGCCTGACGCCGACCGCCGGCACGGTGGCGGAAACGACGATCTACGTGCGGTTCGCGCCGACGGAGCGACAGGCCTATTCGGGCAACATCTCGCACGCCAGCGCGAATGCGACGACCGTGAACGTGGCGGTGTCCGGCTCCGGAGTCGCAACGGAGCCGACGACCCAAGCCACGGCGCTGACCGTGACGGCGGTTGGTTCGAGCACCATGAGTCTGGGGTGGACGCGCGGCGGCGGCGAAAACGTGCTGATCGTGGCGCGGACCGTCGGCGCGGCGGAATCCCCCGCGGATGGATCGACCTACAACGCCAGCACCGTGTGGGGATCGGCGGGCACGGTGGGAACCGAATCCAAGGCGGTCTACAAGAACACGGGAACCAGCGTGAGCCTGACGGGCCTGACCCCGGGCACGCTTTACCAGTTCGCGGCCTTCGAGTTCAACGGGGCGAGCGGCGATGAGAACTATCTGCTGACGGATGCCCCGACGACCAGCGGTTATACGCTTTCCGCGGAACCGACCGGGCACGCGAGCGCTTTCATCGCCACCAACGAGACCGTCTCGAGCATCGAGTTGGATTGGACCGCGGCGGCGGGGCCCCCGTCGGGCTATCTGATTCTGCGGCGGTTGAACGAAGATCCGACGGGCCTTCCTGCGGACGGGACGGCGTACACGGCCGGCACCAGCCTCGGCGATGCGGTCGTGGCCGCCATCGTGACTCCCGGTTCCGAACAAACCAGAACCGTCTACAGCTTGGCGGAGAGCACCGAGTACCACTTCTCCATCATCCCCTTCAATTGGAACGGAAGCGCAGCGGCAACCTACAACTACCGGACCACCGCGACCGTGCCGACGTGCTGGACGAACACGCTCGCCTACGTGGGAATCAAGGACCAGTTCAATTACACCGTCCTGGACAACCTGAACGGGAAGAACGGCGACGACGAATACAGCACCGGCTGGACGAACGCCTGGGCCGTCGAAATGAGCCCGGGCGCGAGCGCCGTCGCCGTGCAGATCCAAGAGGGCAGCCTGACGGCGCCGGCGGGATATCCCGCCACGAACGTCAACAAGGTGGGACTCGGCTCCCGATTCGACAGCCTGTCCGATCCGGAGTTCCGGGCGGTCCGGCAATTCGACGCATTCACGCAGGGCCGCATC
Organism: uncultured Verrucomicrobiota bacterium; assembly: GCA_964510645.1. Classification (GTDB taxonomy): domain Bacteria; phylum Verrucomicrobiota; class Kiritimatiellia; order CAIQIC01; family Lenti-01; genus Lenti-01. The sequence goes on from CAZECJ010000005.1 coordinate 26,964, forward strand.
TATGCGGCGGCTCTCCTGAAGCAGGAGAACAACACGGACGGCAGCTATCTGGGCCTGGCGCTGATGGACGGCACATTGGAGAAAGCCTTTGCCGGACGTCCGACGCAGACCGGGAGCGACCGCGAGCATTTCGGCGTGGACAACTACGGCCAAGCGCAGGAAAGAGCTCCCGAAACCTTCTGGGCGGGGCATACCTACGCCGTGATCATGATGTACGACTTCACCACGAAGGAACTGAAGGGATGGATCTACGAGGACGGCCAGACGATTCCCGAAACGCAGCCGGATGCCGACATCGCGGTGACGGTTCCCGCAGATCGCATCTCTTCGATCGACGGGATCAAGATCGTCGGCGGCAAGAATTTCGGCTATGCTTGGTTCGACGAAGTCCGGGTGGCCGATTCCTGGCTGGGCTTGCTGGGGAACACCAGTTCCGAGGATCCGGACGCCGCGCCGACGGCCCAGGCCTCGCAACTGTGGTTCGATGCGGAATGGACGAACCAGATCGACGTGGGCTGGATCCGGGGCAACGGCGGCCAAGTGCTGGTCGCGGCCTATGAGGGCGATACGTGGCCGGCCACCGCGCTTCCCACCGACGGCACCATCTACGCCGCGAACGCCGCGTTTAAGAGCGGTGACGAGCTCGGAACTGGCACGGACTGCTTCGTGATCTACAATGGCATCGACACCGGCGTGACGATGACCGGCCTCGATCCCGCCACGGTCTATCTGGTGCGGGCGTTCGAATACAACGACGCCAGCGGCACCAAATACGCGACCAACGCGACCACCGGGAATCCGGCGTCCGGCCAAACCCTGACCCCTCCCACGCCCACGCTCGGATTGGCCGGCACCAGCGCCGTGGACATCAACTGGTCGAAGTTCAACGACCGCAACGTGATGGTCGTCTACCGCGTGGGGGCCGCGGTCGAGTTCGAGCCAACGGACGGCACCGGCTACAGCGCCGGCGTGCAGGGCAGCGACACGATCCTGCTGGCCGATTCCTCCGACACGTATTCTCAGCACACCGGGCTGACCGAAGACACCACCGTCTATTACCGGTTCTTCTCCCGCAACGGGAACCACTACTCCAAGAAGACGGATATGAACATCACGTTGACCGAAACGGAGATGGTCATTTACGACGGGTTTGTCAACAGCTCCGGCGGCATCCACCAGAATGAGTATGCCGGCGGCACCGGTTGGGGCGGAATGTGGGTGGTCGAAGACAATTACGACGATGAATCCCACGTGGCGATATATGAAAGCTCCAGCCTGCCTGTAGTCACCGCCGCGGGCGCCACCGGCCACAAGGTGAAAATTTGGGGATCGGGTAGCGGTGGCCGCTACGTGGATGCCGACCGGTGGTTGCACGACGATGTGGACGAAATCAGCTCCGGCACCTGGTATCTGACGTTCCGGATGAACTTCGAATATGGCGGTTACTACAACTATGCCGGGGTGCGCCTGCTGAACAGCAGCGGCGAGGTGGAGGTTTTCATCGGCAATCCCTACGACACCGACAACCTGGCCATCGATCAATATGGCGGTACGTGGTCCGTTTCCGGCCAAACGTTGGGCGCGGGCTCCGGCAACGACTATCTCTACGTGGTCAAGCTCGAGTTGGATCCAGACGGGGACGATGTCATCTCGGCCAGTGCCTACAAGAACGGCAGCAAGCTGACGGGCGAACCGCCGATCGTCTGGGAGTGCTGCGTGACCGCCCAGGTCGCCAACATCGACCGGATTCGCCTATCGTGCGGGGCGAGCAGCGGAAATAACATCGGCTATGCCTATTTCGACGAGATTCGCATGGCGCAAAGCTGGACGCCGGTGGTGCGCTACGACGGCCAACAATACCAGCAGATGATGGAATCCGGACCCACGCCGGAACTGATCTATGTCGGCACTGCCTACGATCCGGACGAATCGGGGTACAAGAACCAAATCACCGACGGGGAACTGAACGATTCCGGGGAGGAGATCGACATCGCTGTGCGCTGGCGCAGTCCTTATACCCTCTTCCTGACCAACTCCGTCGCCTCGAACAACGTGGCGCCGACCGCCACCGGTTCCGACGCAGGCAACGTGGTCCCCAACTGGGATCCGCTCGCGAAGGTCGGTGGCAGTTCGTATCCGGTCGGCCTAGACAGGTTGTTCAACGGATTCGTCGGAACCAATGGCTCCACGGTCGCGACTTCGTACTACCAAAACGCCTTCACCGGCGATGACTTCGACAGTTGGAAGGTGGGCGACGAGTTCTTCATCACCGTGTCCGGCCAAACCTATCCGTCCTCGGGCGGCAAGGTGGACGCCGCCGCAAGTTCCACCGCCGAGGACGTGCCCGACCGTCGGGCCTTCACCATCAACACGAACCTGCCCTTCCAGGTAGTCGACGACGACACGGAGGAGCCGGTGGTGCGGGGCTTCGACGGTATGGCGCCCACCGACGCGGACATGACCAACGGTCTCGCGCTTTCCGGCGAGGCGCGCGACTTCCACAGCGGGTTGCTCTCCACCAGCCTGACCTTCACGCTGATGAACGAGGTCGCGACGTTGTACACGGACGAGGATTTCACGACCCGGCCGGCGGACGGCGCGGGCAAGACGGACTGGGCCGCGCTCGGCTATACGCTCCCGGGCGTGGCGAAAGCGAACAACGCCACGGGCACCTGGACGATCGCCGTCACCGCCGCCGACGATGACGACGACGGGTGGGTGGGCGACACGCTGGCGCTGGCCGCGCCCGCCGAATTCACCTTCACGGTGACCGACGACGACGACGTTCCCCCCGTGCTGAACTCGGTCTACGTCGAGGGCGAGGGCGGTGAGACCTCCGGGGAAATATCGGCCGGTTCCATCGCCCTCATCGGCATCAACGGAAATCCGACAACCCTTGCCGAGCGCTTCACATTCGTGGTTCTGGCCCCCTATCCGGCCGGCACGGAGTTCTACTTCAACGACACCGGTTGGGACACGAATGCCAATACATGGCACCGCCAGACGGAATGGCATACCAATTTTTACGTGTTCACCGAAGACGTCGAGCCCGGCGACGTTTTTGAGTTGAACTTGCAGGATATAAACAGCGACGGCGATCAAGTCGTCATCTACCAATTCAACAACGGAGGCAATCCGGCCAATACTCCTTCCAACTACCCGGCCGGATGCACCTTCGTCTTTGCCGTCAATCTGGACGGGGTGTCGCCGGTCGGTTGGGACATCACTCCGCTGCCTGCGAACAACCGGGTTTCCTGTCTCTACCGCGGCCTGACCAACGGCGTGAACGCCGTCAGTATCCCGATCGGATCCGGCGACAACGTGAACGCCTTATATACCGGAACGGTCAGCGGTGTGGCCTCCGATCTGCTCCTGGAGATCTGCGATTCCGCCAACTGGGAAACCTATCCCAACGGGGATTTGGATATCCTGAGCGATTTCGAGGAGCAGTTCGACGTGACGGGCGCGGGCGGGATGACTTGGAATGTGCCGGGGCTAACCGATGCCGAAGTGCTGGCCGGCGGCCTCCATGTCACGAGCGTCGTGAGCGACGCCTATAGTGGCCTGCTCGCGGAAAGCACCGCGGAGGGACCCGCTCCGTATATGTTGCTGATCAATCCCACCAACAGCGGCGTGATCGTGTCGAACGACTTCTCCCCCATGGGCTGGGATACGGGAGATATCGGAATGGTGACCAATGAGCTCTACACCGACCCCGGCGTCTACGCCAACAACACGATCGGCTTGGTGGACTTGCACGTGATGCTGACGGATGCCGACAACGATCGGGTGGGCGATGCGTTGATCACGAACCTCATCAAACAAGTGAACGTCACGGATGACGATCCGGACGCGCCCGATCTCGTCTTCACCAACATCGTCGGCAGCGGCGCCAACTTGGGCGCCTACGTGGGCAGCGGGCGCGAAATCCTGTTCTACGATTTCGGGGACACCAACGCGCCCAACCTGCAGCCGACGCGGGATGCCGCCGTGGTCATGGTCGCGGACGAACTGACGGTCAACGGCGGGGCGCCCGATATTTCAACAGGTGATACGGGGGCGCCCGCCGCTGCCGTTTCGGACAACGACTGGAACGATGCCACCAATTATTGGGAATTTGCGGTGTCTTTGCTGCCGGGCTTTGAACTCGACATGCAGACCTTCTGCTTCGCCTATCGCTGCTCCGCCACCGGGCCGACCACCTGGACCTTGCGGATTTTCGACGGGACGACCGAAACGCAGTTGGCTACTGGCGCCCTGACCCGCGACGCTATTTTCCACACCAATGCAGTGGCTTTGACGAGCCATACGACCAACGGCGCCGCGATCTATCGGCTTTATGGCTCCGGTGGCGACGCCGGCGGCACATGGCGCATCGACAATGTCGGGTTCACCGGCGCGGTGACGCTGGCGGAAGGCGTCCTGATCGCGACCGACCGCGACCTGAACGACGACAGCCTGGACTTCCAGGCCGAGATCCAGGATTCCGGAAGCGGCGTCTTCGGCCTCGAAGACGCCACCCACAACCCGACCTGGGACCTGTATTCTCCGCCGGGCATTTCCAACATCAGCCAAACCTTCCTTGTCGGTCCCGCCAATGAAGGCGCCATGGCGGCTGCCGTCTCCATGGAGGTCGAAGTCGGCTTCGACTACGACGACATTGTACTGGGTTCCTGGACCGCCGTCGTCCGCGCGGTGGACTACGACAACGACCGGCCGAACGACTTCCTCGTCGCCGCAGTCACCAATGCCTTCACCGTGGTCGACGACGATCCAAATCCTCCGGCCCTCGCCAACGTCCTCTATGACGGCTACAGCCAGACCACCAAGCCATTCCTGGTCGCGACCAACGGGACGGTTTTGGCGGATAAGAAAATCCGGGGCAACTATCGCCGGCGGGAATTCGACGGCACCAACACCGTCTGGAGCCTGACCGATCAAGACTTGGCCGATGCCGCAGGACTCCGATTCGTCTTCGGCGCTATCGACGTGGAAGGCAAGGTGGTGCGAGGGGCCAGCGGGGACGACGTGATGAACATCAGTCTTGAAAACGCGCTGACCGCAAATTCCACCCGATATAGCGAAGGTCTGTCCTCCGGGCAGGCGGACGTCAATACGACGACCACAAACGTCTGGCAGTTTACGGATGGCGACTTCCTTGAAGCGCATATCAACGCCATGATGGCCGCTACGGCGGCTGGCAACGCCAACAAGGTCACCTTGCAGATGCGGGACGACGACAACGACCGGCCGGACGACGGGGATATGCTCGAATCCCAGGTGGGTTCCATCAAGGTCTACGACGACGACATCCGCGGCCCCGTCATCAGTACCCTCGACATCGAGGGAGCCTTTGCCGCAGGCGAATATGTGTTCACCGGCTTCGAAGATGAAGAAGGGTGGCCGGGCACGGGTTCTTCGGCCCCGCACAGTTGGACCAACGCGCTCATCGATGGATCGGAATGGATCGGATATGGGGCATGGTGTTCCACCCTCGATCCAAAATACAACGGCACGTGGCGGGTTGGACTCATGGGCAATTACACGCAAGCCTGGGTCCAGCTGCCGCCTTTGCGCGATCCCAAGACCCTGAGTTTCATGGCCTGTCGCGCCGGCGGCACCAATGTCTCCGATGCCGTGGAGGTCAAAGCGCAGCAATGGAACGGCACCGCCTGGGCGGATCTGGGCACGGCGGCGTCCGTCACCAACCGGGATCCCGTTTCCTACGATGACGGCACCTGGGAAATGTACTCTTGGGACCTTTCGAGCCTGAGCGGCGTGGTCACCACCCGGATTTGGCGCGGCAACACGGCGCACCAAGTTTATATCGACGACCTCAATGTCACGCCCGTGCCGGAGTGGGTCAACGTCACGAACCTGAACATCAGCTGGTCGGAAGGAGTGGACGACTTCTCGGGCGTCGATCGGTACCAAATCGTGCTTCCCGTGACGAATCCGGTTCCGCCGACCGGCAAGACGGCCGGCGTGGACAAGGGCTTGACGACCAACGCGTTGGTGGACGTCAGCAACAAGAACCAGCAGGGCGAGTTGACGGGGTATCTCTTCGCCGTGGACGACGACGGCGACCGGACGGAAGACGATTCAATGGGACCGGTCCGGCCCATCGCCGTCCGGGTAGACCGCACGCCTCCGACGCCGGTCGAGATGCCGCCCAACGCGGCCAGCACGGAAGCCGTCGATGATCCCACCACGCAGTTCGACGTGGTGTGGAATTTCACGGATGTCGGGGCGGATGATCCGGGGAATGCCAATTACCCGACCTGGGGCAGTGGAAAGCCCGATCCGAAGAACATCCTCTCGCCGTGGAGGAGTTACAAGATCTACTACGGCACCTTCGACCCGTTAAACGTGCCGAACGGCGACCCCGGCCATGGCAATGGGAATGCCTACATCGTCACCAACTTCCTCGATCCTCGTCCCGACGGGAGCCGGCCGTACACCAATTGGCCGTTTGTCATGTCCGGCAGCACGATTACCGATCCATCCGCAGCCGGCACGAACTATTCGGCCATGGCCAATGTGAACCAAGACTTCATTCGCCTGTACGATCTGGACTACGATCAGGACTATGCCGTCGTGATCGTGGGCGTGGACGAGGCGGGCAACGAAAGTCCGGCGGGGAGCAAAAGCTGGGCGACCAACAACACCATCAAGTTTGCCCTGACCCGCGGCTGGACCTTGTCGAAGGATGACGCGAAGGCGGCGTTCCCGACGGCCGGATCTCTGAGCCGGACCAACGTGAATACCGCGGCAGGCTTGGCCTGGTTGGCGGCGGGGCACGAGAGCAATGGCGTCTACTCGGTCGTGACCAAGGACTATGATCTGATCTATTGGGATGCGGATCCCAAGATCGGCTTCCGGGAAAACATCAACAACGACTGGCAATTGATCGGCACCGTTCGCTCCAACTGGTTCGCGGACGATGGCGGACTGGTCCGGAAACGCGGCGACGTCCGGTTCTATCGCGCTTCCTACAGGGACCGCTGGAGGAAGACCCGTCAAGTGCTGGTCAGCAACCAACCGGTGGTCATCTCGCAGCGGCCGCTGGCTAGCGAAGAGGTCTACGCCATGCACAACGTGGTCCTGTCTCCCGGACAGAACTTCGTTTCCCTCCACGGCGTGCCCTATAGCAATACCTTCCAAGGCGTGTTCGGCGACACCAACAACTTCCCCGGCGGACAAAGCGCGCTGGATGGAACCAAGATCGAGTTCTTCACGTGGGGAACCAACGCGCCGCTGGGCGAGGTCTATTACCTGAACCAAACCAGCCAGTGGATCCGCGTGAACGACGACGCCGACGTCACCACCACCGTGATGCCCGACGACTTCTTCAGCCGTGGGTTCTCGATCACGCTGCCGACTCCGTTGCCGGAAAGCTACGTGACCACCAACGCCTGGGAGAATTTCTACAAGACCAGCACCATTCCGGCCATGGTCTGGGCGGCCATCGCGCAGGTGCCGACCAACGCCGTCGGATTCAGCCAGACGATCCATACCGGCAGCCGTACGGCGAAGGTCTACAACGTGGTGGCCCTGAGCCTGCCGGTGGCCGCCCATCCCAGCGAGATGAATTTGCGGAGTTGCGGCTTCGTGAACGGAACTCCGGCACGCAGCGACGAAATCTATACGATGGACACGACGACCAAGAATCCGCTGTCGGGCAGCACCATCTATTGCGATGCAAGCAATACGTGGCGCTTCTTGTCGGGCGGCCTCGTTCCCCGGGGCTACTTCAAGCCCAACGACGTGATTGTCATTGTGTCGAAGAATCTGAAAACCAATACCGTCGACAACACCTGGATCTGGACCTATCACCCGACCAACTTCTATACCCTCCCGACCCGCTGGATGGGCTGGACCAACGCCCCGCCGGAGCCCGATCTCGCCAACGAACCGACCACGCAGTCATCTGCCCTGACCTTCCCGACGGTGTTCGACAATCAAATGCAGGTGAATTGGTCTCCCGGAAACGGGGCGCGGCGCATCGTAGTGGTTCGGCAGGGAACCGCCACGAGCTGGACGCCGACGGACGGGGCAGCTCCCTCGGGCGTGAGCACCAATTACATGGCGGCCATGGACCTAGGCAACGGAAACAAGATCTGTTATGACGGGTCGGATCACACGTTCCGGTTGACCGGATTGGGCGCGAACCTGACGTATTCCTTTAAGATATTTGAATACAACGGGACCGGCTCGTCGGTGAACTATTTCACGTCGGGCGCTCCGGCAGCCGGGAACCAGTCCACGTCCAATTAGGGCGCTTTCGGACGGAATCGGCTCTGCTTACCGCTCGATCCACTGGGGATCGAGCGTGGAGGCGAAGGCGGCGGAAACGACGGCTTCCAGGTGCAGGTGCTTGCCCCGCACTTTTTGAGCCAGCACTTTTCCGTTGGCATGCAGGGCAGCGATGAATTTGCCTTCGCCGACCGGTATCTTCAGGTGCAAATGCGCGACGCGGTCGCGCAGCAGATCGGCGATAGTCTGGCAAAGCGCGGCGGTGCCATCGCCCGTGGTGGCGGAAATGACCGCGGAATGGCGGAAGCGATCCGCGAGCCGGATGGCTTGATTGTGGCCTCGTTCCAAGTCGGTCTTGTTGAAAACGGCCAGAACGGGTTTGTTCTGTGCCCCCAGTTCGCGCAGAACGGCTTCGACCGCCGCGATCTGTTCGTCGACGCGCGGCTGGGATGCATCGATGACGTGCAGCAGCAGGTCCGCCTCGTTGACTTCTTCCAGCGTGGCTTTGAACGCCTCCACGAGGTGGTGGGGCAGCTTGCGGATGAATCCCACCGTGTCGGTCAATAAGCAAAGCTGATGGTTGGGCAGCTGAAGCTGGCGGGTAGTGGGGTCGAGCGTGGCGAACAGCTGGTCGTCCGCCAGCACGCCGGCGTTCGTCAGGCGGTTTAGAAGCGTGGACTTGCCGGCATTCGTATAGCCGACGAGCGTCAGCAGCGCCCAGCCGTGGCGGCGCCGTCCGCGCCGCAGTTCGGCCCGGCGCTGGCGGACGGTTTGAAGCTGGTCGCGGATGCGGCCGATGCGTTGCTCGATGCGTCGTCGGTCCAGCTCGAGCTGTTTCTCGCCGGGACCCTTGAGCCCGATGCCGCCTTTTTGACGCTCTAAATGGGTCCAGAGGCCGCGCAGGCGGGGAATCAAATAGTGGAGTTGGGCCAGCTCGATCTGGAGGCGGCCTTCCAACGTCTGGGCGCGCTGGGCGAAGATGTCGAGAATGAGCTGGGTGCGGTCCACCACGCGCACGCCGAGGAGCTCTTCGAGGGAGCGCCCCTGGGCGGGCGAAAGATCGTCGTCGAAAATGACGAGATTGGCGCCGCCGGCTTGAAGATCGGCGGCGATTTGCTGGGCCTTGCCCCGGCCGATGTAGGTGGCCGGCTGGATGGCGCGCAGGCGGCACAGGGTCTCGCCGGCGACCTCGGCGCGGGCCGTGTCGGCCAAGGCGCGCAATTCGCGGAGGGAATCCTCGACCTCGGCGCGGGGTTGGTCTCCGAGCGTGGCGGCGACCAGCCAGGCGCGTTCTGGAGTGTCAGATTGAGTGGGATGCATCATGGGCATATGGGAATGCAGGGCACTATTGATTTTCCTGCGGCCCGGGGCGGATTTGTTCCGCGAGCCAGTTCATGTCCCAGTCGGAGAAATACCAGCGCTCCCGGAGCGGGACTTGCCAAGCGGGGGGCTGCGGCGAACTGAGCATTCCCAGAAAGGCGGCGAACTCGGCGGGACCCAGCCGCTGTTGAATGGCGCGGACCAGTGCTTCGGCCTGCCAGTAGAAGGCGGCGGAACGGGCCGCGGACATCGGATACGCCCGCAAGGCGGTCAGCTCGTCGAGGCGAAACAGGTTCCCCTCGAGTTTGGGCGGTTGCGAACGCTCGACATCCTGCTTGTGGACGCGCGCAGCGGTGTCGGCGGCGGTCGCGCCGACCATTTGGGCAAGACCTTCGTCCAACCAAAGCGGCGGCCGGAGAGGATAGCGCTTATTGACCAGCCAATGGGACAGTTCGTGGCCCAAGCGGAAAGCCAGCTTCAAGGGGTCGCTGCCCGCATGCAGCCGGATTTCGTCGCTTTCTTGGATGGCGTACGCTTCGACGCGGAAGAGCGCCTTGGCGCGCTTGTAGAAAGAAGGGGGTTCTTGCAGCCGAATGGCTAGGCGAACGGATTCGGATGGAGTTCCGACCGCCTCCAACGCGGTCTTCATCGCGATCGGCAGCGTCGCCAGAACCAATTCCGGAATCGCCTCGTGCCGGGAGGAGATTTCGCAAACGATCTGCCCCTCGGCGAAGAAGAGATTCGTCGACGCTCTCCCTGCGCGGGTAGGGGTGGCGGATAGGCAAGCCAGAGACAGGACGATGGCGGATTTCCAGAAGATGCTGCTTGATCGCATGGCAAAAATGGAGCGGGAGACGGGGATCGAACCCGCGACGTTCAGCTTGGGAAGCTGACATTCTACCGCTGAATTACTCCCGCAGCAAGAATTGATCCCGTTTCTACCCTAGCGGCCGGGCCCTGTCGATAGCGATTTTGCGGCGAATTGCGGGGTGTCAAAAAGAGGCCGGGGGGTCAGTTGCCGCCGCCGGGCTTGCCAATGGAAAGGACCGTCAACTGGTTGGTGTTGGACAAGGCGATGGAAACCGTGTTGTTGGAAGGCACGACGGTGTATTCGTTGGTCGGCAGCAAGGCCCAGTTCCAGCCTCCGTTGGTAAGTCCGCTTGCGCTCCAGACGTTGTTGGCGATGCCGGCGACGCTGTTGAGCGTGGCGACGAGCCCGTATTCCGTGGGGAGAACCGATTGAGTGGTCCGCACCGGAGACCATGCGCGGGTGACGGCGACTTCGGAAGAATAAGTCAAGACGGGGAGGGGCGCGCCGGTGACGGTAAGCGCGCCGATGAAGAACGTATGGTCTCCGCTGCCGGCGTTGTAGTTCCAGAATCTGACGTAGGAAATCGCGTATTCCGAGGCATCGGCGAAGGTGCCCTCGAAGGACTGGCCGTTGATCGTCAGGCGGTAGGTGAGGGTCGAGAGCAGTTCGAACGCGCAGGTTTTAGCGTCCGCGCCCCATGGAATGCCGGTATTGCGCACGGCCGTGTCGTTGACGACGTAATTCGTGGAACCGCCTTCGAAATAGGTTTCCGCCAGCCGCTGCTCGAAGCGGTTGTGGAAAGCGACGCCCACCGAACCGGGACTGTCGATGCCGCCGTTTTCAAAGGTGAAAAACACCTTGTCGCCCGGCTGCAGGGATGCGGCGAAAGGACGGATGGCCTGGATGAAGCCGCCGCCGCTGGCTTGCAAGGCCCAGGCAAAGGAGTCCGCTGCGAAACCGCAATTTGCGTTCGAAATGGCCAGAAATGCGGTGGCCCCGCTGCTGAGGCTCCAGGCATCGAACTTCGATCCGCCGTTTTGGCCGTCAGACCAGTTTGCGGTGGCCGCGTAGGTGGAGTTGGTCGGCGAATCGGTGGCGCCGTCGTTGGGATTGACGGCGGAATTCGTGCCGGAAACCCGGATGAGGTTGACGCCCTCGGCCAAAGGCACCGAAGCGATGTTCCAGTTGGTGGCATAGGCCAGCGAGCCGGATCCGCCGGTGAGCGTGTTGGTCCAGCGGAGATGCCCGGTCAGAAGGCGGGCGGTTCCCTGCAGTGCCACGGTTGTGACGCCGCTGGCCACGTTGGTGCTGGGGGCGGGATCGGTGATGGAGAGGTGGGGCTGTTCCGTGTTCACGCAGGAACTGACGACGACGACCCAATCGTTGCCGCTGTTGTTGTCCCAGACGTCGGCATCGTTGTAGAAGACGTAGTCCAGTTCCCACGTGTCGTCGGGGATGGAATGCCAGCCGCTCCAGGTGTCGCCGGTTTCATTGGTCAGGGAAACATGCTGGACGTTCTGCCAGTCGTTGCGGCCGATGAACAGCGTGACGTGCGCCGAATTCGTGAGGGGGCCGCCGTTGATTTCATAGGAGACCTTCACGGGAACGCAGCCTTGGGGAGCGGCGGGGCTGAGGGAGACTTCGGCGGGAAGATCGCCGCAGTTCGAGACGGGGACGGACCAATTGGCGCCATCGTTGTTGTCCCACGTGCCGCTGCCGTCGGTAAAGGTCATGTTGAGTTCCCAGGTGTCGTCGGGAATCTCGTAGGTCAGCGTCCAGTCGTCGCCGGAAGCCGTCATCAGGACGTTGGACGCTCCCTGCCAGTCGTTGCGGCCGACGTAGGCGTAGACGGTCGCGGCCGCAGCGAGAGGGCCGTCGCCGGGCGAATAGGTGATGGCGACGGAGGACCCGCAGCCGTCGGGGGCCGCCGGATCGAACGCAGCGGAGGAATCTTCGGGAATCGGCGTCTGGGAGTAGATCTGCATGGAATAGGCGCCGAGGGCGAGGGGGGCGTTGGCGCTGCCGTCCGCGACGACGGTCCCGCCGATGGCGGGGCCGACGTCGCCGAACGCAGAGTCATAGGATTGCAGGTCGGAATTATAAAGGCAGTACCAGGTGCCGGAAGAGGGAAAGGCCATCGAATAGCCGGTAAAGGCGGTGGCGGAGCAATTGATGGCGACAAGAAGGTTGCCGCGCTTCATGCCGACGACTTTGGCGGCGTTGTTCACGTGATGGACGTCGACGTTGCCGGGATCCTTGAGGGCATCGGTATTGCCATAGGCATTCCGGCGGAGGTGGATCAGGTCGGCATAGGCGCGAACGATGCCGGCGTTTGCGTTGGTCAGCGACCAGCGCAGGGCTTGGTTGTTGGAAAAGGTGTACCACTCGTGCATTTCGGAACCTTCGAAGATCATGGGAATGCCGGAGGAGACGAGCGCGAGGGTGTTGACCAGCAGCGCGCGCTTTTTGGCCCAATAGCCTTCCGGACTGCCGGAATCGACGTCGTAGGGCAGGCGATGCTTCTTGTTGAGGTCGCCGCAGGAATCATGGCTTTCGACGTAGACGACGCGGTTGAAGCCGCCGCTGCCGAGGTAGTAGGCCAGCGTGTCCATGTTGCGGTCCGCATCGCTGCCGGCCGTGGCGAGATAGCGGATATTGCTCAGGAAGTCGTGATCCCATTGGGCTTCGAAGCCGACGTCGGTGTCGAAGGCGTTGTCTTCGGCGATGCGATAGACGTCGGGATGGTTGTTCTTGAGCCAGTTGTTGACCTGCCAGAGCATGTCGCTTCCGTTTTGATTCCAGGTGCCGCTGCAGTTGCGGATGTTGTAGACGGAATCCCAGCGGAAGCCGTCGACGTGGTAATCCTCGACGAACATCTGGATTTGCGCCTGGATGAAGTCCCGGACTTCGGCGCGGCCGTAGTCGGGGCGGGTCGCGCCCCAATCGGTGTTGGCTTTCCAGTCGTTGTAGAAATGGATGCCGCCGAAGCCGCCGCTGGACCAGCCGTCATACTGCCACATGTCGAGATCGGAGGGACCGTAGTGGTTGTGGACGACGTCCACCAGCACGGCGATGCCGTTTTCGTGGCAGGCCTTGACGAACCGCTTGAGGGCGTCGGGGCCGCCGTGGGAGGCCTCGATGGCGAAGAGATCGGACGGATTATAGCCCCACGAACGGTCGCCCGGGAACTCGTTGACCGGCATGAGTTCGACGGCGGATACGCCGAGCGCCTTCAAGTAGGCGATTTTATCGGCGCATTCGTCGAACGTGGAGGGCAGCCAATCTTCCGCGTTGTAGGAGCCGGCGTGCATTTCGTAGATGACCAGATCGTTCCGCCAGATGGCGCTGAAATTCGTGGAACTGCCCCAATCGAACGAGCCGTGGTCGTAGACGATGGAATTGCCAGCGGAATTGACGACGCGCTGGCCCCTCGGATCCCGGCGGTCGGAGGCATTGACGACGAACTTGTACTCTTGGCCCGCCCGGGCGCCGGCGAGGTCGATGGACCAAGTTCCGCCGGAGGAGTCCTTGGCCAGGGCGGTGGAGCCCCAACCGGTGAATTGGCCTTTGACGGCGACGGAAGACGCGTTGGGCGCCCAGGTGCGGAACGTCACGCCGGTGCCGCCGGCATCGGCATAGGGAACCGCTCCCATGCCGCTGCGGGAAGATTGCGCTTCCGCCGGAACACCGAGAAGCAAGAACAGGGAGAACAGGGAAAATGCGCGGCGGATGTTCATGGTTTCAGCATAGCGCCCGTAAAGCGTTTTTGTAAAGGAAAAATCGGTTGAACTCCGTCAGGGTTCCCACTCGGACGGCAGCGGAACGGGCAGGTAGGGGAAGGGTTCCAGCACTTCCTCGACGTAATCCTCGATTTTGCGGACAGGGGCGGAATCGTCTGCCGAGGCGGCGACGGGGATTTCCTTCGCGGGGGCGGCCTTGGTCAAGGACGTGACGTTGGGCGGCGCCGTTTTGGAAAAGACGAGCATCGAATAGCGGCTGAGGTCGAGCGGCAGCGTGGTTTGCCCCGGCGGCAAGACGAAGCCGACTCCGGGCTTGGGCCCGACGTTGTCGAAATCTTTCGCATAGGCGGCCGATCCCGAATTGTAATGGCAATACCATGCGCCGGAGGCCGGGAACCTCACGCCGTATTGCTTCAGCGGGGCGCCGGAAAAGTTGGCCACCACGACCGTGGCTCGGTCGCGGGGCGCGCCGGCTTGTTGGCGGCCGTAGGCGATCACCTTGGCGTTGTTGTCGCAATGAAGCATGTCCAGTTCCGGCCCCTTCAGCCCCGGCGTATACCCTTTCAGGTTCCGGCGCAGATGGATCAGGTCCGCGTTGGCGCGCACCATGCCGGCATGGGTGCTCTGCGCCCGCGCCCACGGTACCGGCGTGTTGTCGCTGAAATCGTCCACGTCGTGCATTTCAAATCCCTGCAGCAGCATCGGATAGCCCGGAACGGTCATCGCGATGCTGCCCGCCAGCAGCGCCAAAGCCCGCGCCCGCAGGCTGTCGGGCGTGGCGGGGTCGATATAGGCCGGCAGGCGATGGTGCTGGTTGAGATCGCCGGCGGAATCGTGGCATTCGGCGAAATTCACCCAGTTCATCCCGTCGAGACGCTCCAGCTCGGCGGCGAACATGTCCAGGTTCCGTTGCGCGTCGCTGCCGCGGACCAGGGCGGACAGCGTCGCCTGAAAGGCGGAATTCCACTGCGCGTCGAAGCCCACGCCGCCGCCGTCGAAGGCATGGTCTTCGGCGATGCGCAAGGCGTCGGGCCGGTTCTTGCGCATCCACTCGTTGGCCTCGGCCAAGACGCGGTCGCCGTCCAGGTTGGAACGCTCGCCGTTGAGGTAGTAGCGGATATTGTGCACGGAGTCCCAGCGAAACCCGTCCAGCCGGTATTCCGTCAGGAACGTTTTCACGGACCCTACGATGAACGCGCGGACTTCCGGTTTGCCGAAGTCCGGCCGAGGCCCCCATTCGGTGTAGCGATGATCTTCGTCTCCGTAGAAATAGATGCCGCCGTCGGTTTCTGGCAGGCGCTGGTCGAATTGCCAGACCGCGATGTCGGTCGGCCCATAGTGGTTGTGGACCACGTCCAGCAGCACGGCGATGCCGTTGGTATGGCAGGTGCGGATGAAATTCCGGAAGGCGTCGGCACCGCCATACGAGGATTCGACGGCGAAGAGGTCTCCGGGATTGTAACCCCATGAGCGCTCGCCGGGGAATTCGTTCACGGGCATCAGTTGGATGCAGTTGATGCCGAGCGCCTTCAAATAGGGCAGGCGTTTCGTCGCCTGCTCGAACGGCGTGCCGTTGCCGGGAATGCCGCTCGCAAAGGTGCCCAAATGCATCTCGTACATCACGAGATCTTCCTTGGCCGGCATTTTCCAGCCGTCCGCCGGGCCCCAGGCGTATGCGCGAGGATCCAGGAGATAGGACTTGTTTTCGGCCACGTTGACGGCGCGCGCGCGCGGGTCGCGGCGTTGCAGGCCGTCGAGCGAGAACCGATAGGCATCGCCCGGACGCGCCGAACGGCTGTCGAGCATCCAGTGGCCGGGGCGGTTGGCCTCTTTCTGCATGGGTTCTTCTTTCCAGCCGTTGAAATCGCCGCTCACCGCCACTTTGGAGGCGTTCGGAGCCCAGGTGCGGAAGACCGCGTGGCGCGCCGCGCCTTGGCCCTGAACCGTTGCGCCCATCGGCGCCGCGTCCTCCGCCATGGCCGCGCTCGGAACTTGGGCGCGCAGCATCGGCGGCGTCCCAAGGCCCATCAGGGCCAGAAGCGCGGCCAAGAGAGGAAATCGGCTGGAAGCGGCACTCATGCTTGCCCGGCCAGAATAGCGGAGCCCTCCGCGCCCGGCAAGCGGGGAAAACCGGACTGTCGCTTGCGATCAACGTTCACCCTTGGACTTGCATGGGGATCAGTTTCGTTTAAGATGTCCAAAACAAGCCAGAATCGATGAACTCCAAGCAGAAAATACTCATGATCCTGACGCATGACCGGCTGGATTGCCTGCGGCTATGCTTGGACATGCTGGAGCGCGCCGACGCCTTTTCCAAATTCGATCGCGTGGTATTGCTGCTGAATGGAGTGCCGGCGCGCCTCCGGCGGTTCGTGGGGAACTACATGGCGGCCCGTCCCCAAGTGCAATGGGATACGGTGGAGGGAGATGGCACGCGGCCCGGGGGCATCTGTTTCGTCCAGAACGAATGCATCCGCCGCTATCCGGATTCCATCTACGTGAAGGTGGATGAGGATGTTTTCGTCCCTCGCGGCTGGGCGGAGCGCATGCTGGAATCCTATGAACGCCATGCGGATCGCGGCGATTTAGCCCTCATCACGCCGCTGATTCCGAACAATGCCTACGGCTTGCATCGCTTGCTAAACGTCTTCTATCCGGAAAAGCTGGGCGAATTCGCACGCCGATTCGGAGCGCCGCCTTCGGACGAGCCCAAGGGGCCCACCTGGCAGAGTCCGTACATCGCCCAATGGGCGACGCGGCAGTTTCTCGACGTCGATGCGGCCAACGAAGAGCAGCGCAAGCGGCTGGCCGCGAGCGGACAGCCGCGCTGGCACGAGTTTTGCAAATATTTCAGCATCGGGTGCATCTGCTACGACTACGCCCACGTGCAGCGGATGGGCGGTTCCTTGCCGCCGCGGGACGAGCCGGACTGGTGCGCGTGGTTCGAGGCGAACCACCAAGCCTGCGTCGTGGATCAAAGCCTCGTTGTTTTGCATTATTCGTTTTTCGTCCAGCAGGAATGGCTGGATCGGTCGTCGCTGCTGGAGGACGTTCGCCGGACGAACCTGCCGGGCACGTCGCCCGTCTGGGCCCCGGCCGCGCGCTGGGTACGGCTGGCCAAGCAGATTCCCGGAATCGTGAAGCGGAGGCTGGGAAAATGAATTTCGGCGGCGTCTATCGCGGCAAACGGGTCTGGCTGACGGGCGACACGGGCTTCAAGGGCTCGTGGATGGCCTATTGGCTGCAGCGAAGGGGCGCGGAAGTGTTGGGCATCGGGCTGGAGCCGGAAAGCGCGGAAGGCCCCTTCGTGCGCGCCAAACTGTCCCAGCTCTTCCGCCATGAAACGGCGGACATCCGGGATGCGGAGCGCATGGCGGCGCTGGCGCGCGATTTCGCGCCGCACGTCGTATTTCATCTGGCGGCGCAGGCGCTCGTGCGCCGCTCGTACGCCGATCCCGTCGAGACGTTCGATACGAACGTGCGCGGTGCGGCTCACGTGCTGGATGCGGTGCGCCGGGCCGGGAAGTCCTGCGCCGTCGTCGTGGTGACCAGCGACAAGTGCTACGAGAACCGCGAAGAAGATTACGCCTACCGCGAGGACGACCCGCTGGGCGGCCACGATCCGTACAGCGCGTCGAAAGGCTGCGAGGAACTGGTCGCGGCGTCGTATCGGTCCGCCTTTTTCGCGCCCGGCGGGAAAATCCATCTGGCCACCGCGCGTGCCGGAAACGTGGTCGGCCCGGGCGACTGGGCGGCGGACCGGATCGTGCCGGACGCGCTGCGCGCGATCCGCGCGGGAAAAGCGCTTTCCGTTCGTCATCCGCGCGCGGTGCGGCCGTGGCAGCACGTGCTGGAGCCGCTGGGCGGCTATCTCCGGTTGGGACAGGCCCTGATGGAGCAGGGGGCCGACGTCGCCGAAGGCTGGAACTTCGGGCCCGATCCCTCCAACGCGCGCGACGTCGGCACGCTGGCGGATCTGTTTTGCCGGACCTGGGGCGCGGGTGCCTCTTGGAAGGCTGAACCGAATCCGGCCAACGTCCACGAAGCGCATCTGCTGCAATTGTCCATCGAAAAGGCCGCCGCGCGCCTCGGCTGGCGGCCCCGGTGGGATTTCGAAACGACCGTGCGGCGCACCGCCGAAGGATACCGGGCGATGCTGGACGCGAAGGATGCCGACGCCGTCCGGCGGTTCATGGCCGCCGAAATCGAGGCGTACGAAACCGGGACCTGAAGGAGCCAACATGCACAACAAAGACATTCCGATCATGATCCTGGCCGGCGGCCGCGGCACGCGCCTCATGGAGGAAACGCGCGATATTCCGAAACCCATGGTGACCATCGGCGGCAAGCCGATCCTCCTGCACCTGATGCAGTACTATAGCCGGTTCGGTTTTCGGAAATTCATCGTTTGCCTCGGCTACAAGGGCGAACTCATCAAGGAGTATTTCCTGAACGTGCGCGAGCGTACCTCGACGGTGCGGATGTACGCGGGCGGCCAGGTGGAATACGAAACCGGTTCGGCGGGCGAGTGGGACATCGTTCTGGCGGAAACCGGCGAGCACAGCCTGACCGCCACGCGCATCCTGCGCGCCTCGAAATACGTGGAGGCACCGCTTTTCGGCCTGACCTATGGCGATGGGCTGTCCGACGTGGATCTCGACGCCGAACTGGCCTTCCATCGCGCGCACGGCCGGATCGGCACCATGGCGGCCGTTCATCCGCCCTCCCGGTTCGGCATGATGGAATTGGGCCAGGACGGAAAAGTGGTCGCCTTCCGCGAAAAGGAAAAGCTCCACAACGACTACATCAACGGCGGATTTTTCTTCTTCCAAAAGGAATTCATCGCGCGCCTGCCGGCGGACGAAAACACGAGCCTCGAGGCCGCGCCGCTGACCCAGCTGGCGGCAAACGGCGAGCTCTTCGCGTATCGCCACGACGGGTTCTGGGGCTGCATGGACACGATGCGCGACCGCGAAAACCTCGAGAAGATCTACGAATCCGGCCAAGCCCCTTGGGCGGGATAGGACTTTCCACGCCGTGGAAAAATGCTTTCCACAGCGTGGAAAAATCGTGATGGGCTCCCGAATAATCAAGCGAATTGCGGTGAGTGGCGCCGCCGGCTTCATCGGGCGGCGCGTGGTGGACCGGTTGGCCCAGGCCGGGGCGAAGGTCTGGGCGGTGGATCAGGTGCCGGAGCCGCCGGGTGTTTCACAAGTGGCTGAATATTGCTGCGCCGATTTAGCGACCGATCCGGATGCGATCCCGCCGTCGGACGTTCTTGTTCACTTGGCTTGGAACATGGATCGCGCGGACGCGGCCGGCCAGGCGAGATCGGAGGCGTCTTTCGCTCGCTTGCTGGAATCGGACAAGTGGCCGAGCGTGATCGGCTTGGGAAGCGCGGAAGAATACGGTGAGCTCGAGGGGTGCCTGAGCGAGGAAATGGCTCCGGGGTCCAGACTGTCGGCGTACGGCATGGCCAAGTATGAAGCAGGCCGCGCTTTGCAGTCGTGGTCGCGCGGGGCCGGACGGAAAGCGGTTTGGCTGCGTCCGTTCGTTGTATATGGGCCGGGGCAGGGCGGGACCATGGCGATTCCTTATGCGCTGCGGTGCGCGCGGGAACGGACGCCGGCGGACTTTTCGGAGGGTCTCCAGTTTCGCGATTTCGTCCAGGTGGACGACGTGGCCGAAGGCATCGCGCAGGCGGCGCTGGGATTGCCGGCCATGAAGCCGGCGTTTGCCGTTTGCAACCTGGGCCGCGGCGAACCGGTGCGCATGCGCGACGTGCTGGAGCACATCGCCAAGAAAATGGCCGCGCAGGATTTGTTCCGTTTCGGGGCGCGCCCGATGCGCCCGGGCGAGCCGCAGGCGCAGTACGCCGATGTTGCCTTGGCGGCCGGCCTGTTCGGCTGGCGCGCGAAGATTCCGTGGAAGCAAGGCATCGACGCGCTGTGCGCGGAGACGGTCCGATGAGCGAGCGCAACGTCATTGTGCTGGGTGCGGGGTTGGCGGGGCTTGGCTTTGCCCGGCACTGGCCGGGCTGCCGCGTGTTCGAGGCGGAGGCGACGTCCGGCGGCCATGCCCGGTCGCACGAGTTCGCGGGCGCTTGGTTCGATCGGGGCGCCCACATCTGCCATTCGCAGGACGAGGCGTGGCTGAAAATCGTCGGCGCGGCGACGCCGCTGCACGAGATGGCGAAAAGCACGGTGTTGAACCACAAGGCGGGGCGCTGGTTTGCCTATCCCGTGCAGAACCATCTGTTCGATTTGTCGCCGGCCGATCGCGAGGAGGCCCTGAAGGATTTTCTCGCGGCGCAGGAAAAATACTGTGGCCGGGAACCGAAAAACTACGAAGAGTGGTGCCGCTTCCAGTACGGCGATTTTCTCGTGGAGAACTTCTATCGGCTCTACACGGCGAAATACTGGCACGTGCCGATGGCCGAACTGGCGACGGATTGGCTGGGCGGGCGCCTGTTGCCATCGCAGGTGGAAAACATCCGCGCGGGCGCCCAAGGCCCGGTAACGGAAAAACAGGCGGTGTTTCGCATGTTCCGCTATCCGAAGCGCGGCGGGTTTTTCGCGATGCTTGCGCGCCTGGCGGACGGCGTGGATCTGCGCGTGAACCGGCGCGCCGTGCGAGTAGACGCGGCCCGGCGGATCGTCTCGTTTGCGGACGGCGCGGAGGAATCCTACGACGCGCTCGTATCGACGATTCCGCTGCCACAACTGGTGACCATGATTCCCGACGCGCCGACCGACGTGCGCGCGGCGGCGGCGAAATTGCGCGCGTTGCGCCAGTATTGCGTTAATTTCATCGTGGACCGGGAAAACCTGAGCCCGGCGAACTGGTTCTACGTCTACGATCCAGACATCGCGGTCTCGCGCGTCTCGTTCCCGTTCTCGCTGTCGGGCGAGCAAAACGGCCGGACCGCCATCCAAGCGGAAATCTTCGTGCCGGGCGACGCACGGCCGGATGAAAACGCGTTGCGCGAAAAAGCCGTGGTTGATCTGGGCAGGCTACTGAAGTTCTCGGCGTCCCAAGTGATCGCCTCCGAAATCCGCGCCTATCCCATGTCGTACGTGGTATCCGACTTGGAGCGGGCGGCGGCGGTTCGGCACATACGCGACTGGCTGCGCGGACGCGGCATTGAGACGGCCGGTCTGTTCGGCAACTGGGAATACATCTGGTCCGACCGCGCTTTCGCGGGTGGTCGGGCGCTGGCGCAGGCAATGGCGGTGAAGACGCCATGAAGATCACGTTCCTCGTGCCGGATCTGGGCTGGCCCATCGTGGGCATCGCCGCGCGGCTGGCGAAATATATTTGCGGCGAGCACGAGGTCGAGATCGTCGGCCCGCGCCTGTGGGGCGGGGCGAATGCGATGTATTCCGAGGAATTCGAATATCGCGCCGTGGACTGTCCGAAAATCTACCGGTTTCCCGAGCACTTCCGGGAAGTCCGCAAGCTGGCCCGGGCGATCCAAGGCGACGTCGTGATTTCGATGAAGGCGTTCGGTTCCACCTTGCCGGCGGCGCTGCTCGCCAAGCGCGAGCGCGGGTGCCGCGTGGTGGCCTATCTGGACGAGTGGGATGGCGCGACGTCCGCCTCGTGGAGCTTCGGCGAGCGTCTTCGGCACTGGAGTCGGGATTGGATGCATCCCTGCAACGACATGTACGTGCCCTGGGTGGAGCGCCGCCTGCCGGAATGCGACGTGCGGCTGGGCACGACGCGATTTCTGCAGGACAAGTTCGATTGCCGGATTTTCCACGTGGGCGTAGATCCGGACCGATTCCGTCCGCAAGATCCGGCGGCCGTCGCGGAACTGAAGCGCGAGCTGGGATTGCAGGGCAAGAAGCTGCTCGTCTTTGGCGGCGTGGCGCGGCCGCACAAGGGCGTCGAGACCTTCGCCGAGGCGCTGGCACAATCCGGCCGTGCGGATGCCGCGATCTTGATTCTCGGGCCGACGGACGATTATGTACGGCAGATGATGCGGCATTCCGAGTACGGAAAATTCATTCTGTGTCCGGCGATCAATGCGGAGGCCACGCGGCGGATCCATTGCGACATGCCGTTGTATCTGGGGTTGGGCGACGCCTTGATCGTGCCTTTGACCGATACCGTGATGGCGCGTAGCCAGATGCCTTGCAAGGTATTCGAGGCCATGGCGATGGGCAAGCCCATCGTGGCCAGTTCCGTTTCCGATTTGCCGGAAGTCCTGAAGGATTGCGGATATTTAGTCGAACCCGATCGGCCGGACGCGGTGGTTCAGGCGCTGGATGCGATTTTCGGCGATCCGGCACAAGCGACCTCGACGGGAGATCGCGCCCGGGCGCGATGCATCGATAAATACGGCGTGGAGGCCAGCCAGAAATCCTTACTGTCATTGCTGGACGAATTGAAGTAACCTGCTGTCGGAACGGGGGGAGCGCGGGTTTTGCTGGACGAGGGGAAGGGGGAGGGATAGCATGGCGCGCTTATGGAATTGTTGATCCAGCGAGCCAAGAAGTACGGCGGCAGCGTGGTGCTTCCGGAGGGCCAGGACCCGCGCGTGATGAAGGCGGCGGCGGAAATCGCGCGCCGCGGTTTTGCGCGCGTGTCCGTGCTGGCCACGCCGGCTGAGGCCCAGCAGGCCTGCGCGGCGGCGGGGGTGATCCCGTCCGGCTTCGAGATCATCGATCCGACCGCGCCGCCCTGTTTCGAAGAACTGGTGGCGGCCTACCATCGCAAGCGGGCGGCCAAGGGCTTGACCGAAGAGCAGGCGCGCGCGGCCCTGAAGAACCGGCTGTACGTCGGCGCCATCATGATCGAGACGGGCTACGCCTCGGGCATGGTGGCCG
>CAZECJ010000006.1:0-49151 GCA_964510645.1 uncultured Verrucomicrobiota bacterium
TCGCAATCCCCCATCCCGTACCAGCCGATGCCCTGCAGGAACCGGGTGGCGCAATCGAGGATGTCCGGCCGGTCCACCGTCGAATTGAGCGTGCTGGAGCCGCCGGTGGGCGGATAGAACCGCGGCTTGTCGTAGACGCCGCCGCACACGGATTTCCCGGCCGCGTCGAGGATGACCTCCGCCTTGTACTGCATGCCCGAATGCGGCACGAATTCCTGCACGATGCAGGCTTTGTAATCCGCGCGCGTCGCGGCATACATGGTTTTCAATTCTTCCGCGTTCTTCGGATAGCTGATGCCGCGCGCGCCGTTGCTGATGCACGGCTTCAGCACCACGGGATACGCCAAGATTTCCGCCGCCACGGCATCGACGCCGACATCGTCGGGATACCAGGTTTTCGGGATGGGAATCCCCAACCGCGCGGCCACCTTCATCGTTTTCGACTTGTCGCGGCAGAGGTAGAACTTGGCCATGTCCACCAACGGCAGGCGCGTATGCGGCGCCAGCCGTTCGCGCGCCTGCACCATCAGCCAGGTCGCGGTCTCGCCGCACACCAACGTGACGGGATACTCGCCGCCTTTCACGGTCTGCTCCACCCAATCGACGAACTTCTCCGGCGCGGCGTTGGGATCGGGCGAAATCAGGCGCCGGAACGGATAGCGGGAAAACAACCCCATGCTCAAACGCCGCGGCGCAGCGGCCGCGATCGGCACGCCGTGCCGATGCAGGTTCGCCAGGATCGGCAGGCTTTCGTTTTCGTCAGCGCCGAGCAGCAAAACCGGGGGGTGTTCCTGGGTCTTCTGCATGCTAGACCTCCAGCTCCAGGGTCGCGCGGGCGGGTACGTCCACCAGCCGCAGGTGCCGTTTGCCGCCGCCGAGATCGATTTCCATCGGCAAGGAGTCCAGCGCCCGCGGCCCGTCGTTCGAGACGGAAATCCGGTTGCCCGCCGCCGCCGCTTTCACGCAGCGCGTCCGCTCGCTGAGCACGTCGCGCCAGTAGCGCCCCACGGCAGTGAGCGTGCCGACGTACAGGTCGCCTTGCTGATCCGCCAGCACGTGCCGCAGGAATTCCTCGACCAGCGCGGCGCTTTCGTTTCCCTTGTAGCGCATCAGATGGTGATGGGCCAGGAACACCAGCGCCCGGCCGCGCCGCCGCGCAACCCCGACCCAATACTTGAGCATCGCCACCTGCCCGGCGTTTTCAGGATCGCGCGGATGCATGCGCGGAATCTCGATGAATCGTTCGCAGCCGGCGGGATGGTGCGGCGGGGCCAAATACAGCAGCTTCGCCCATTTCGGCGTGTCGGTTTCGGAGCCGACTTCCAGACCCGCCGCTTCCATGGCCCGGGCGGTATCGCCGTCGAACACGTCGCTGGGGATCGTGAAGCTGGCCGGAACGACCCCGATCGTTTCCTTCAGTACCAGGCTGCCCTTCACGGCGTTGTCGCGCTGCTCGAGGAACGAATCGACCGGGTTCCGGCTCAACCATGGATAATGTCCGGCCCCGATGCCGGCATGGCTCTTCCAGCCGTTGCCCTCGGCGGCAGCGGCGTGCGTGCCGTAGTGCAGATAGAAATGATTGCCGATTTCCGCGGCGTACGGTTTGGCCGACGCGACCGGCCATTCCTGCTCCAGGGATTTGTCCACTTCCTCGCGCAGGAAGCGGATGAAGGCCGGGATTTCGCCGGTCTTGCGGTCCCAGCCGAAGCGTTCGCAAAACGCCTTGTGCTCCTCCGGCACCAAGCTCAGACGCGCCGACAGCATCAGGCTGTTCGGCATGCGGAACCGCCGGGCCAGGCCCAAGACATAGCGCAACCCGTCCGCCGACTGGAACGTGGCCGGATCGTACAGGTCCTGGTCGCCGCGCCAGACGAACGCCCCGCGCGCGCCGCCCTTCCAGCGGCGGATCTCCGCCCGGCGGACGGCGATCTGGCTGCGCGGCACGATCGACCGGACGCGCAGCGTCCGGCGGAAATGGAAATCGCCGTGCTGGACGTGGAGATGGACATCCCCGCCCCGGCCGCAGCCGACGGCGCGCAAGGAAAACTTCATGGTCGCGATTTCGCCGGAAGCGGGTCCCGGGAGTTCGCCGCCGCCCGAGCCGATCACTTCGATCTGGACGGAAGCCGACGTGACGTGGATTTCCACGGGGAGCTGGGCCGGCATCGGACTGGAATTCAAAATCCGCACGTCGAACGACTCTTCCCAGCGTTCCGGCCAATCGCCCAGATCGTCGAAGCTCCGGCGCCGCTCCAAGATCGGCCCGCGGATGGAAATGATCAGGCGCGGGATGGGCAACGGGACGCGCCCGGCCCATTCCTTGTTCTGTTTCGCCGACCGGCCCGCCTTGCTCTCCGAATCCACGTGCAGGTATCCCACCCACGCCAATCCCAGCAGCATCGCCGCGGATGCCGCGGCGGCCGAACCGCCCCACAGGCCGAAGCCCGCCACCAGCGCGTTCCAGAGGATCGCGTCCAAGGCCAGCCGCCCCATCCGCAGCTTGCGTTCGGCTACCTCGTAGACCAAATTCGCCAGCAACAGGACCCGCCCCGCCGGGAACGGCGCCAGGAACAAGCTCTTGCTCAGCAGGAAAACGCCCGTAGCGCTTCCCAGTCCGATGGCGACGATCCAATGGCTCATGGCTTGAATCCCACCGATGTACCCGGCCCCGCCAAAGCGCTATTTTCCGCATTCGCGCGCCACCAGCGTTCGATTTCGGCGCCGGTCGCGCACCAGGGTTTCAGGGAGGCCAGTCGCTCCAGCAGCTGTTCGTAGGTCCACTGCCAATCGCGATATTCGGGCTCGTTGAAGTAGTTGTTGTGCCAGAGCAGCGACACCAGTCCGCCGGCTTGCGCCACCGGCTCGATGGCCTGCCACGCGGCGTCTAAGGCCGCCGCGCCTTCCAGCCCGAGATTCCGGAACAAGGTGACGTCCATGACGGTCAGGGGCAGTTCGAGGATGTTCCGCCCTTCCGGAACGAACGGGACCATGCGCCCGTCGCGCGGGCCCAGGCGATCGGGATAGCCGAACGTGGCGTCGTAGCGGAATCCGGCGGATTCCTGCGCGGCCCACGTGTCCATCCCTGAATAACGCAGCAGATGGTTGCGGATGCCGACGGCCTCCACGCCTAGCGCCACGCGCAGGGCTTCGCGGCTTTCCCGATAGCCGTCCGCCTGGTTGAGGCGCAAGACTCCGCCGTGCAGACCGATCTCGCAGCCGGAGCCGCGGACGAGATCCGCGATGCGCCGGATTTCCGGACAGGTTAGCCGATAGCGCGGGCCGTTCCGGCTCCAATAGGGATCGTGCAGCACGAAAAACGTGGAACGGAACCCATGCCGGGCTTCGATTTCCAGGATTGTTTCAAAGTCCTGCTCCGCCGGCTTGGGCGCGACCAGCGCGCGGGCCACGCGGCGCAACGCCAGCGGAGCGCTCCCCTTCTCGCTTTTTGTCCAGATACGCCGGACATGGTTGAGATCTGCCAGAACGCGGAACAGTTCGCGGTCGTGGATCTGATCGATGTCGTGCGACAGGAATAGGCCGAACGGGCGGTTTTCCGGCCAGATGGAAGCGGGCGGGTTCATCGCGATCTATAGGGACATACGCGCAAGCGAGCTAACTCGAACAACACTTCTGTCGGGGGGGCACCACTGCACGGAATAGACAGGCCATCCGATGCAATCGTCCGAATGACAGACGGAAATGGACTTGCAAGCCCGTGCATGCCTTTTCAAAGCCGAATTCCTTCACAAGAAAATCCTGAATTCCCGTCTCGTGAGAAATGGCGCGGAAGCCATCGTTCACATACTGGCACCCCTCCCAGGAAAGGGTCGCGCTCATTCATGCGATCGAACAGAGCCTATATGGATCCTGGTTTGAGGTATTGTGGATGCAGCACTTTCTCCTCGGATACATGCCGGCGACAAATCACCGCATACCGGTCGGAACCGTGAGGAGGCAAGTCAAAACCGTCCGTCCCCATGCCCCCCCCCCCAGGCCGATCCCCCTCCCCTTCTTCCCCCCCAATTCTCGGCACCGATCCACTTCCCCGGAAGGCTCCATACTCCGGCGGAAAGGCCCTGTGTCGTGGCGCTGTCGATGCCAATTGTGGCATTAGTCTATCCGCACCACCAACCGGTCGCACTTTGCGGCGCAAACACCTGCGCGAACGGACAACCAAGCGCGGGTCGGTTCCCGGTTCTGCGCCCATGCGATGAGGGCCGCCGGCAAATTGGCTCCCGCGACATGGGAAAACGGGTACCCGCCGCCAAAACGCGGGTTGAGTTCCAATACCCTGGGCCCGTTCGGGGTAAGAAATACATCGCAGTCCAGATTCCCCACATGCCCGAGCCGCGTACCGATGATGTGTCCCTCTTTAGCAATCGCCGGTTGTTCTTCCGTCACGGCCCGATCCGTCTCGCCCGCGCGCATGGCCAGTTTCTTTTTGACAAAAACAGCAGCAGGCCGACCCCGCAGATCGTTGACAATGTCCAGGCCGTACTCCTGTCCCCGTAGACGCTCCTGAATCAGGATGCAGCGGTCCGGGTCCGTGGCACTGACATCTGCGAGCATGGTTCTCATAAGTCGCCGTTTCAACAGCGCGTATGCCAGCTCCAGTTCGGCTTCGTCTTCCGGGAACTCGATGCCGATGGAAGCCGTTCCCCAGCGGGGCTTGACCACGAGCGGAAAGGACAGTTCCCCCCGCGCGAGGGCCTCCCGTGCGTCCTCGAGCGACAACACGGTGACGGGTGCTGACAATCCAATCGACTGCAGAAACATGACGGTCTTCCATTTGTCAAAGCACAGGTCTACAACCTCCGGCGAGGAGACCACCGGAACGATCCCACGGGCCATAAAGCTCTCGCGGTTGGCGGCAAGTACAGGAAGTTCCAAATCGTTCAGGGAAATCAACATCCCTACGCGCTCCCGCTCGCAAAGACTCAGCAGAAAGGAGATGTATCCGGGATCCTTAACCGGCGGGACGACAAACGCGGCGTCCGCCTCCTGCATTGCCGGCGCGTCTGCACTGCTATCCGTCACAATGACGCGGCCATTGCCGGCTATCGCCTGTCGGAAATACTCGACCAGGTAATTTCGCCTCCCGGCGCAGGTGAGAATGATATTCATATTTCGTTCCTACTGTTTTCCTGATGCGCCGTTGCGCGCGCGCCGGATCTGGACTAGATTGCCTTCGGCCTCAGCACTGTCCACGGAGACCCCGCTCGCCGTAATCACGGCGAGCGCCGTTCGCCATACAATCCACATATCCAGTCCGAGGGACAGCCGCTCAACGTACTGGGCATCAAGTTCCAACCGCTCATCCCAGGACAAGATATTTCGCCCGCAGACCTGAGCCAGGCCCGTGATGCCGGGCCGGACCGAATGCCGCGCCCGTTCGCGGGGCGTATAATGCGCGAGATATTCCATCAGCAGCGGACGGGGTCCCACAAATGACATGTCTCCCCGCAGGATGTTGACCATCTGCGGCAGCTCGTCCAGACTGCTCGCTCGCAACCACCGTCCCAGACGGGTCAGTCGCTCCCGGTCAGGCGCCAACGTTCCATCCGGATTCCTCCGATCATTCATGGTCCGGAATTTCAGCATCTGGAACGGTCGCTCTCCACGACCCGGCCGGACCTGCCTAAATATGACCGGCGAACCCATGCGCCAGCGGATTACTGCGGCAACGGCCAGCATCAGCGGACTCGCCGCCAACAACAGTGTCGCCGCACCCGTAACATCGATGACTCTTTTCCAGAAGGGAAGTCTGAACATAGGGCCCCGTGTTCGTCCGATTTCTTGACTCGTATTAATTCGCATTCCCTTTCTTGACCACATCTTCCAATACATCCATCAAGCGGTTCACCAACAGATCGCGGCTGAACTCGCGATCTGCCAAATCACCTGATGCCTTGCAAGCCGCCGCGATTCGGGCCGGATCCGACACAAACGAGACAAGCATCTCGGCCGACCGCGGCAGATCATCGAATGGAAACACCAATCCTGCTTCATGCTGCTCGATCAGATCCGCCTGCCAGCCCCTGTGATTGATGGCGATGGGACGAGCGGCGGCGAATGCATCAAAGAATTTGTTGGCCGAATTGTGCCAGAGGGCCGGTTTGTTCACGACCACGGACGTGGTCAGCATGGACGCCGATAACAGTGCCGGCATTTCGGACTTGGGCACGCTCGGTCGCATGAAGAAGTTGCGGTCGAGCACACCAAGCTCCGCCGCGACCCGCCGAACCTTTGCTTCCTCTACTCCCTCCCCCACGACAAAAAAGCATACCTCCGGGTTCAACTGCCGTGTAAGAGCGGCTAGCCGTGCCAGCCATTCCACGCCGTTTATGCGGCCGATCGTCCCGGTATATAGGACCATGGGCCGGTTGTTCACGCTCGGATTCTTCCGCCTCCATTCCAGTCCAGCCGATGCCGGGACCCTGAACAAATCCACGTCCGCGCTGTTCGGAACCACATGAACACGATTTTCCGGATACCCAGTACGTACCACCCCGTCCTTCATGCCGGGCGATAAAGCTACCACGCGGGCTGCATTTCGGTACGCAAACCGCTCCAGTTGGCGGGCCGCCCACACCAAGAGCGGATTTCGAAGCGCGCCGATGGCGATGGGGGTGTCTGGCCACAGATCCCGCACCTCGAACACCATGGGCACCCTCCGGCACCGGCAGGCGATCACGGCAGGAATCGCAATGGTTAGCGGAGTGCTCGATGCGAAAACCAGATCCGTCGGAATCGATGCAGCGCGAATCGAAGAGGCCCAGGCGAACCTGAAAAACGACCACAAACGCCGCGGGTAAGACATCTGGTTGGAGTACGGATTCGAAATCCGGTGCACTGTAAAGCCGTCGATCTGCTCAACATCCCAGCCCCCGCCTTCCTGCCCATGCCGATCGCTGGTCACCACGTGTACGTCGTGCCCGCGCGCAGCGAGACGTTTGGCCGTCTGGTAACAGCGGTGCGACCCTGGCCGGTCGAGCGTGGCGAAATATTGGTAGATGTACGTAATCCGCATTTCAGCCAACATGCACTCGCGGGCATTTATTCACAATCATTCTTCTTTTCCCCGAGGAGAGAAGCGGAATTTCAGCGACATGTTCCACGGTGAACACGGCGTCTTCTCCAAGATATTCCTTGAACTCGTTGACCAGTTTCGTTTCTCGCGTGAATGACTCGCCGGCATTGATCCTTAGGGTATATTCCTTTGGGCCTTCTTGAACAATCTGATATTGAATGATTTCGGTATACTGCCACATGTTTTTGTAAACAATGTAGGATGACACCAGGTTGCCCTTGGTATCGTATAGTAAATCCAACTTCCTTCCTTCGACCTTCGCGAGATAGCTATTGCCCGGCATGTTGGAATCCCATGTAAGGGCGCCGATGTCGCCGGTGTCGTACCGGATCAACGGCATACCATAATTGAACAAATCCGACACGACGATTCTTCCGGTTTGCCCCGGATCCGCCGGTTCATCGGCGTCTGTTTTTAGAATTTCGACCACATAGCTGGCCGTGTTGATCAAATACCTCCCGGACAAGGCGTTTTCCTGCTGTGCCATAATGCCGTTCTCTAGGTTTGAGTATCGCGACACAACGGGCGCACGAAAGTACTTCTGCATCGTTTCCTTCGTGTAATCGTTCAGCATCTCTGCAATGGCAATCACCGCTCGGCAATCCGCGTTGACTGCGCCATGCTTACTTCTGTCCAGATACTTACATACCTGTTCCAATGCCGACGAATATCCGATAATGGCGTACGTGGATTTGTCATTCTCCATCCGCCGAACAAGCCCTTCCAGTTGCACGTCATTCAAGCTGATCACGTCGACCGGGATCGTGTTCTCCATCCAGTATCGGACGGGGGTTTTCATCTTTTCCTTAACAAAGATCTTCAGGTAGATCAGCCTGTTACCAAGTTCATATCCGGCCAACTGGGCAAAGAACATGGCATCCGCGGAGTTTCTCCTCCGCTTGTTCGGGTCGTGGTAGACTTGAAATGGCGTACCCGTCGATCCGCTCGTGACGACAGAAACCAGCTTTGACTTTTCGTATTTGCTGGAAATAAACGCGTCCAGCGATTCCCGTACGATGGATTTGTTGATCACGGGAAAATCCATCAAGGCCGCTCCGTCTTTCATGCTTTTGTAGAACCGAGTCGTTGCCGCAGCGTGGCGGAGAATCGCCGAAAGATGATATTCCCGCCGCCGTGTTGCTTCAATGGATGAAGCGTGGTTTAGCACAAGACCGATATCCTGATAGTGTTTTCGGATGTTGTTTCCCTTGAAGAAATCCAACAGCCAAAAAGCATGCTTCCGAACTGCCTCAAGCGATTTCATTTGTGCCTCCTCATGCTCAACATGCGCTCATGCGTCTTTCACCGAAACGGGGTCGCCCTGGATTGCACGTCGGTACACGGCCTCTACGCGGTGAGCAACGGTTTCGATGGTCAGATCCTTCATCGCGTCCAGCGAATCGACTCTGCGTCGGCCGTTCACCACGTTTCCGAGCTTGTCCGCAAGATCGCGCGGATCCGCTTGGGCGATGTAACAGCCATCAATCCCGTCGATCCGCTCGATCACGTCGCCCACATCCACCGAAACGACGGGCCTGCCGCAGGCGAGGGTTTCCTTCACGATATTGGGCGAACCCTCGTCTTCGCGGGAGGTGAACAGCAGCACATCGGAGGCATTGATCCAGACGGGGACTTCCTCGTGCGGAATGTGCCAGAGTCCGTGAAGCTCCGCATCTACTCCGCCCTGCCGGAGCACCTCAACCGCCGCCTCGGCCAAGACCAAGCGCTTCTTCTCGTTCGATCGGTTGGTGGTGGAAAACAGGATATGGAAGCGGCCGGGTGCCCAACCGAGGCGTGAACGGCATTCGGCTCCCTCCATAGGCCGGAAGCGATCGAGCGATATCCCGTTGGGAATGATCGTCGTGCGGCTTTCGCGAATGCTGCGCGGAAGCCCCGCCGCGAGGTTGCGCGACTTGACGATGATCTGTTCGCACATCCGCGCAGCCACCAGCGAAGCCATCCGGCCGAGGCCGGTGCGCACCTGATAGCGCAGGGTGCCGTAGCGGGCCCCAAGCAGATCGACTCCGCAAAATGATACGACGCGCGGTACG
Source organism: uncultured Verrucomicrobiota bacterium (assembly GCA_964510645.1). Lineage (GTDB taxonomy): Bacteria > Verrucomicrobiota > Kiritimatiellia > CAIQIC01 > Lenti-01 > Lenti-01. Next base: position 9,142 of record CAZECJ010000006.1, read on the forward strand.
CCCCGCGCGGCAGGCACCCCAAGCGCGGCCAAGGCTCCGCCATACATGAAGTGAACCACGTCCGGCCGGAAGGACCGAATCGCCGTCCGCACTGCGAAGGGAACCTTCTGGTAGACCCCCGCCCCCAACGTGGGCCGATCGCACAACAACACCTCAACGCCAAGGCCTATCGACTTTAATCCGTTGATCTGTTCGGCAATGAACGTGCCCGCCTTGGGATTGAGGGGCGTCGGCATCATGTTGGTGACTGCGAGAACTTTCATCAGGAAATACCTTCTTTGGATCCGCCCATCCAATCTCTGATTTACTTGCCGGCATCCATCAACTCGGCGAACCGTTCGAGCAATGCGATGCGGAAGAGCATACGTACTTCACTCTGTCGTTGCGGAGTCGGAAATACCCCGCGCCAAGCATGCTCGGCTGCGCGGATGAGCGAAGCCGCCGATGGCATGGTCGACATCCGACGGCGAATCTGAAAGGCCCATTCCAGCCGGCGCCCCCGCTTGGCGGAGGTCGAATCCGATTCCCGCAGGATCGCATCGAGACGAGTCGACGACCGTTCGAAGTCGATGATCCCTCGCAACGGCCCCTCCCGCATGGCAGGACCTCGCAATAATTCCCCCACGCGTCCGGCCAGTGCTGGGTGCTGATTCAACGCGACTTTCCAGTCCTGCAGAGCCGACGCATGGGCCTTGGGAATCCGGCATGCTTCAGGATAGAACGCGCGCAGGACCTCAACCTCGACCTGCTTGTCCACGCGCAGGGTGCCCGGCCACGTGGCGACGATATCGAGCAGTCGCCGGGTCAGGAGAGGCCGGCGAGCTTCGACCATCGGCTCCTTGTAGAACCCCGGGGCCATCAACCAGCCAAACACTCCGGCATGGAACGAAAGGTAGTGATTCAGGTCCTTCGGATTGTCCGAGTTGCAGGTCGAAAGCAACTCGTCGACCTGCTCGCGCAGCATGTCCTGAATCGTATGGCGGCCGTCGCCGGTAAGCAGACCGTCGAGGTGCGGTCCGAGGCCGGGCCACGGGAGTCCGAGTCCCCCGGCAATGGCGGTGTCCCGACTTGCGAAAGTGCCGCCGGGACCAAACATCTGGTCCCCCACCAAAACGGCGCCACTGATGCCATGTACTTTCAAGAAATCCGCTCCACCCGCGAAGTGGCCGAGGTTATCGCTCATCAACCCGGATTCGAGACACCAGTCGTCTAGGTGGCTGAGAAAGTCCTTCGCGTCGAAGCGCAATACTTGGTGGGGAATTCCTGCGAGCCGGGCCAATCGAGACGCAATATCCGGATCGGATTCCGCCACGTTTGCGTGCGCGGCCCAGGTGAAGGACGGCATCGGCAGGAGTCCCAGCTCGGTCAGTGCGCTCACCATGAGGCGGGAATCGTATCCACCTGTCAACGCGATGTGAATGGGCTTCGGACCATCCTGAAGGACAGTCCTATGCGCCCTCAACACCTCCTCATGAAGTTGGTCTGCCGCATTCTTCAGGCGCATGGGCCGGACGTTCCCGAACTGGAAGTCCCACCACCGGGTCAAGGTGGGTGCGGCTTGTCCAGAGGCGAACGTCAACTCCTGCGCCGGACGCAGGCGGAAGACCCCGTCCACCATCGTGTGCGCCCCCAGTGGATAGCCAACGGCGAGGTATCCGGCGGCACCCTGCGGGGACAGCGTCGGACGAACCGCGCGCAACGCCGCCACCGAACGCGAAGATGGCCCGAACGATAACGTACTGCCGTGCAGGGACCAGAATTGAGACCGAGACGCCAGGTGGTCGCTCGCAAGACACACCGATCGGTTCACCGTATCGATCAACACAGACGCAAACGATCCGTCGAGCAGCGCCGCTGGCCAACGATCGCCGTCGCCCATGCGGGCGAGCAGTGCGGCCGCATCCGGATGCTCTGTCCCAAACGGTTCTGCCCAGATCGGCGCCCCGATGATCGCCAGCACTCTCCCGCGACGCTCATCGCGCGCCATCGCGACCCGTTCGCCCGGCCGGACCACGGCGACCACGGAGCACCACGACTCACAGAGAATCGACTGAACGGATCGCGGAAGCGGTCCGCCCTGGCTCGTGGCCACGCTCGGCACATGCGCCGAATCTATCGCCCGACCGATCTGTCCAAAGAATCCAGCCATCAGTGCGTACTCCCTGTGCCCGCCGCCCGGCGAGGACGAATCCATTGCCTCAAGTAGTTCATCGGGCCGTCCGTTTCGGCCTCCAACACGTATCTCGGCGCGTTTGGCAACCCCATACGGGACAGGGAAAACGCGTCAGCCGTCTCCAGATTGTTGAGGCGAACCCCGCGATGGGGACGAAAGACGCTTCGGAATCCCAACGCCCGGACTTGCGACACGAGCTCATCGTCGTAACTGCCTCCCGGAAAGCAAAACGCAGGCTGCTCGATCCCTAGATGCTCGCGAAGATCGTCGCGCGACCGGCTCATCTCCCATTCCGCTTCCGCCAAGGGGATCCGTGCGAGCAAGGGATGCGAATAGGTATGGGCGCCAAACTCGATGATTCCCCGGGACATCATGAGCCGGGCATTGTCCCAAGTGAGCATCTGGTCCTTCGGCGGATCCACCTTCAGTCTCCGCCCCAACCGTTCCAGAGCATCTTCGCGAGGAACGCGCGACATCCCGCGCAAGGGCTGCTTGATCCGTTCATACGCCTGTCGGCGACGGGTCGATGTTGACAAATCGAGCGGACGGTCGACGAGAGGGTCGTCGATGGATGGCTCATCGGTGTGTTCGACCAGATACCCCAGGCGCTGCGACCAGGGGAGCTGTCCGCTCGCCACCGAGCCCGTCACAAGGAAGATGGTTGCCGGCACTTGGTACCGTTCCAGAATTGGGAATGCATGCTCCAAGTTGTCGCGAAAGCCATCGTCGAACGTCAGCACTACCGAGTTTTGCGGAACCGGCGTGCGTTTCTCGAAACAGCGCACCAGCGTGCTCAGGGGAATGATCTCATAGTGGCGGGCAAGATACGCCACCTGATCTTCGAGCCACGCGGGGCGCAGCGATTCCAAATAGCCCTCGTCGCGATCTGTCACCCGGTGTCCATAGAAGATCATCGCCCCATCTCGCCGCCTGAATCGGCGACCCAGGGCGCTGATCCCGCCGCACACGATGCCGCCGCTGACAACGCGCCGAACAGCTTCCTTCATCGCCATCATGTCGACATCGCCCGCTGCGCGGCGGACACCGCTATGGCCGGACCGAAAGAGCGGCGCGACTTCAGCCCGTCCTGCGCCCAGAGCTGAAGCGTGTCCCGAATTCGCGCGTTGGCGCAAGCGTTTCGCGCGAAATCGCCCGATTCAAAGCGCCAACTTCCGTCCACCGTCCGGATCATGCGTCCGGGGACCCCGTCTCGGCGCAACTGATCGATCGCCAAGCTTGCCCCGAACACAGCCTGGAGTTCGTTCACCCACAGCCGCCCGTCGGGAGTCTCGAAGACGTCGACGTCCATGCTGCGGAAGCCGCCGGCCTCCGTCACCCGGTGAAGGAGATCGAGGTGACGCGGTTCAGGGAGGTCCCACTCGACCCGGCCGGAGCCGCTGTGGAAATCGCCCCGCCTCCCTTTCGGGTGTCCAAAATACGAGTCGCCGATGCGAACCATCCGCCACTCCCGAACCTCTGGGAGGAACTCCTGGAGGATCACGCTTCCCCACTGCCGATCCCGGCGCTCGTGGCCCGCCGGCACAAATCCCCGCGTAAAGGCACGCCGTACCGCGGAACGCAGGGCGCCGCGCCTACGCAATATCCACACTCCCGCTCCCGCCGCGCCGAAGTTCGTTTTGAGAACGACGGGAAGCGCGCACTCCGCCGCAAAACGTTCTGCGGAGACGCGATCGTAGAATATCCAGGTCTTCGCATGAGGGATGCCATTCGCCTGGAGCCAGTACGCCATCCGTTTCTTGTCCTCGTACATCCAGATCTCGGCGGAACTCGGTACGGCCGGATAACCGAGCGCCTCCAGCACCGCAATCCGATCCTTGATCACCGCCGACCAATCGGTACGGACCGCATCCGGCCACACGAGAAGAACCTGGCACCCGGAGTTCTGAACGATGGAAAGCCAGTCGTCGCGATACAGGTCCAGTACGCGAAACGGCACGCTTTCCTCTAGGCAGGCCTGGACGAAATGCCGATGGTACTGCGCCATGTTCCGGACAATGCCAAAACGAACCGGGCTTCCCGCACGATTCTCGTCGCTCGATACCATGTCGGCGAGGGGATTGTTCCGCTCGCGATCACGCAATTTCAGCGCTTGCAGCGAGACAAATCGCTGCACCGTGTGGCGCACGCGGGGCGGCACCCAGCGCCGGACGAATTCGAACCACGCATTCATGAAACTCCAATCGCTTCCGCATATAGACGGGTGTAGTCCCCAACAAAACGCTCTTTGGCAAACCATCGAACGGCCAGTTCCCGCGACCGGGATGCCATTGCGGCGCGCTCGTCCGGACCGATCCTCATCATGCGTTCCATGGTATCCGCGATCGCAAAAACATCGAGTTCGTCACAGACAAAGCCGTTCCGGGCTTCCGCCACCAACAGGGGCAAATCTGACACCCGGCTCACGATGATCGGCAGTCCACAGGCCATGGCTTCCACCACGGCGTTGGGAATGCCTTCCTGAAGCGACACATGCACCAGTGCGTCCGCCGCGCGATATTCCGCCTCGATTTGGGCGGACGGCCCCGGAAAAGCCACGATCTCTTGAAGGTTGTTCTGCTCGACGAATCGGACGGCTTCGCCGTGCTCGGCGGACGGAGTCGATCCAAGGCCCGGCCGGCCCAGCCAGTCCAGACGGAACGGCGGCACCGTCCGCTGGCGCAGGAGGGCAACGGCCTGCACGACCCGGACCGGATTTTTGACGCGGTACACGGACCCCACGCTAACGAACCGGAACACCGGCCGGACATTTTTGCAGTCTGGAGGCGAGAATCGTTTCGTATCCACGCCATTCCGGATCACAACCGTCTTGCGGCGCAGCCACGGCGCCAGCGTTCCCAAACTGCGCTGGTTCGTCACGGTTTGGGTCACGACCCGGTCCGACAGGCCGAATACCCCCAGGGCGGCCCACAACGAAGGTTTCCACCGTCCATAGGTCGCGGTGGAAAAGTCGCTGGCGATTACCCGGCACTGGGCCGGAACACCGGCGGCCAAGATCGCCACCATGGATGCGCGCTTCATAAAACCATGCATGATGTCCGGCCGGAACTCGCGCATCCACTGGCGCACCACCCGCACCTTCTCGCGGCGCGAGCGGGCATGGAAGACCCGGACGGGCACGTTTTGGGACCGCACAAACTCGTCATAAGCGCCGGGACCGTCGTAAGCGACCACCTCGACAACATGTCCGCAGGCGGCAAGGCCGACGGCCAGTTCCGCCAACTGCCGCTCCGATCCCCCGTTGCCCAAGTTCCCGATGAGCAAGCCGATGTTCATGGCTGTAGAACTCCGTTTGATCTTGAGACAAACGGGGACAAGGCATGCGCGCCGGACATCGGGCGGGGACCTGTCGGAACAGAACGCCTCAAAGGATCGCGAATCGGCACATCCGCAAGGGTGCCCACACGGCTCACCAAGGCGAAGAGGATCCACACGTATTGGTCGTATCCGAAGTTCGCGGCCACGCATAGGCTCAGCGTAGTGACCAGCAGCGACAAAAGGATGGCCCCCCACGGACTGGACCGACTTCGCCAGCCAATCCGCACGAGCACCGCGCTGAGCAGGATCCAGGGGAAGAAGCCCAATAAACCAAAAGAGAGCGTTATCTGAGTCGGCGTGCCGTGCGCCGCGATGGGCCTGTTTCTGCCCATATGCCGACCCAATACAAGCGAATAATCCGCTCCAAACCCGATCAACGGCCGCTTCGGGATCAACTCCATGGCGCCCTGAGCGAGTTCAACGCGCATTCCGGTGTCGTCTTCATACACGGTGGCATCGATGCGTTGCTTGAGGAGTTCGGCGCGGGGGCTCATCAGGAAGAAGCCGCCAATGAGCAGTGGGACGATGACCACATAGGCCCGCAGCCGATCCCGCCTGAAGCAAAGGATCGACGTGCAGAGTATGCCGACGGCCAGCGCGGCAATTCCGCCGCGGCTCGCCGTCTTCATACTGGCCAACAACATCGAGTAGACGCCGACCATCAAGCCCGCGTCAAACCAGCGATACCGGGGCCAGCGGATCAGCGTCCAGCCCACGATGCCCACGATGCTGACCGAGTACAGGAAGGCCTGCCCGTTGAGATTGATTCCGCCCACGCCCGCGCGAGTATTGTTATACTGAATCGCCGATTCGCCGATCCCGGCATTAGCGACAATGGACATCAAGATGGTCGATCCGACGAGGGCCACTGCCATGGCCTTCACCGTCCGCGGGTCGCGGGCCAAGTCGTAAACGACAAGATAGAGAATCACGACTTGGACGTACTGCAGATACGCCGGCAGCGGTTGGCCTTCCCCGGCCGGACCAATATCGAATAGAAGGTGGCAGGCCTGGGCCGTACTCACCATCACCAAGAAGAGGACGGCGGCATATGCCGGTCCGCTGACCCATTGCCCCCGTCCTAGGCGCAACAGGATAAACCCGGCCACCAGCAGCGCGGCCATCACTCCGGCGGGGGTCCGGAGAAACTGGATGTTGCTAACGATGTAGCCTTCCAAGAAGCTTGTCGCGAGGACTCCGGCGGCAAGCAGGCGCAGGACAAGGGGCCGTTCCTGCGGAGATTCCCACGGCTTTCCGGGCCAAGGCCTCACGGTTTCCTGCCCAAAAGGCACGGACGGTGCATATCGTTGATTGAACGGCATTATGACAGCAGATCCTCGAGAATGGCTTCCTGGGGCCATATCGATTCCGCATGCCATGTCCCGCCTGCGTCCAGATAGCCGGAGCAATCATGAATTGCTTGGGCCATAAAGACGAAGCTCATTTCCAACAGCATGGGCTGCCGAGTAACGGGATCATGGACAAAGTCGTACGCCATGGACTGGAATCCCAGTTTCCGGCTGATCTCAAACGCCACATTGATCGCGGCGCGCGGAAGCGACGCCAAGTCAAGATGGGAAATCAATCCGCTCCCTGACGCACGGAAATCATTCGGCCGAACTCCGCGGTGAAACGCAAACGCCCGATTCCCGATCACCGTCACGCGGGTATCGCAGTCGTTGCCGGCAATGAATCGCTGAAAAAGGACATAGCCGCGCTCACGCTCCGCGCGCAACGTCTGCCGGAGAAACCGCCCCATTACACGTGCCGCGCGCGTCAGCAAAGGATCTGAAGTCTGCTTCCGCTTCCGCGCACGGGCCATTGCCCGGCGAATGCGCTCTCCCGCCGGAAACGGGCTAATACCCGCGCCGAACATCCTCCGAGCCAGAGCCATCCCCTCCCCGCGGTTTCGCACCAACTGCACGTTGATCGAGCCTGCGCCACGTTTGAGCTTAAATACAAGGGGGTAGTCCGCGCATTCAAGAAACTGGGCCGCTTGTCGCTCCGAGTAGAACGCCCAGGTCTGCGCCAGTGGCGCGTCGATCGCTTCCAGCAGATACTTCTGTGCAATCTTATCGTCAAAGTGGGTGCACGTGGCCACAGTTGGAAAAACCCGCATGCCCTTGACCTCGCACGCACGGAGAACGTGACGGGCAAATTGCAGGTCAGCCGATTCGTCTTGGTTTAGATGCCAGAGGAATGCCGTGCAATCCCGAAGTTGATCCATGATGTCCGAGTCGTATCCGTTGACCTCCCGAACCTGGCAGCCCTGCGCACGTGCGGCATCCTTCCAACGCCCGGCAAACCCGTCTGTCCCGTGAATCGCCACTACTTTAGACATGTTCAACTCCCTTTCGAATGCGCTACCGGCCGCGTGTCGTTCAACATGCTATCGACTGGGCGACAAAGTCGAGTCTTCTTCATAAACTCCAGCGAGCACCTCACGAAGTGCGGGGTTGCGTAGCAGGTTGCCGAGCATCAACCGCTGGCGTTGCGAAGGATGAACAAGGCTGGCCAGCCCCAAGCGCAGGACGAACCTTCTCAACGCGCGAAGCGGTATCAGCGTGAGGCAGAAATACTCTGCTCTCCGCTCCGAAAGCACCCGGCTCCACTCCGTTGAAAACCGCTCAGGATCCGCAATCAGCCCTGCGCCGTCTGCGATATCCCGGAGAACAGAATCCATTTGTTTGGCCGACGCCGGAGCCACGCCGAAATTCTCGTAGTCCTGAGCAATGGGATGCAGCGTGACCCCGCATGAATCGTCCGGATGTATGGCCAGCTTTGCCAGGACGCCCGTCGACCAGGCCGCGGAGGCTGTCGCTGGACGGTCGAACAAGAGATTGCCAAGTCCGTACAGGATTGGGACACCCTGCCATATTTCAAATGCCTGCACGCAATGCGCGTGATGCCGCACGATCGCCGCGACCCCCTGTTCAGCAAGGAACCGGAGTACCCGCACCGATTCTGGGCTAGGGCAGGGCACATGCTCCAACCCACCATGCAAAATCAAAAGCACGTGATCTGCTTGCGCACGGGCAGCCTTGATGTCGTGAAGGATGTCAATGAGATTAAATGGATTTGCACCGCTTCGTTTGTCCGTGGCATCGGCAAACTCTTGCTCGGCGGCATTCAATATTGCCAGGGTCCGCCCCTTGACGTTAATGACCAGCGGCCTGCGCGCATCCGTCAGGCAACGCCCGGCGCCAACGGTCTGGATACCCTTCGAAGCGCATGTTTCCAGAGTGTCCGCCACCCCTTCATCCCCGAAATCCCGAATATGGTTGTTGGCCAGCGTGGCGACGTTGATCGCGAGTTCCGTAAGGAGTGAGATACAACTCGGATCCGCCCGGCGATAGGGCCCCGTTTTGCGGATTGGCACACCCCGTCTCGTGAGCGGACACTCCAAGTTGACGATGTGGAGATCGCTTCCCTCAAACAGCGGCTTGATTCGGCCAACTACGCCAGCGGCGGACAGCCGCCCGGCCTTGAGCCCTTCGCTGGGCATGCCAGCCGGACAAAGATCGCCCCCGACCGTAACTGTGATGCAATCTTCACTGTGCATATGCAAATACCTCCTGAATGGTGCAACAGAAACTACTCCTGTGCCATGGCACCGGTTTAGTCCCACCTCCTTTGGGGGGCTCTATCTTGTTCTCGCACCTTGCGCCCCAACATATGCCGACACTCCACGTATCCCGCCTCGACCAAAATGGTGGCATTGCGGGGGTCATCGTATCCTTACTCGACGCAATGCCGCATCTGCCTTTTTCGCGATTTCCGGCCACGCATACGAATGCACATTTGGGCCGGGCCCCGCATCGGAACCATCAACAAGCTGCCGCAACCAATCGGCCATGCCCGCGACATCCGACCCCGCAAAGGGTCTGCCGGCGTTGGATTGGGTGACGATCTGCGCCGCTTCCGTTCCGGGAGGGGCAACCAGAAGAACCTTCGCCCCGGCACCCATGGCTTCGAACAGCTTCCCGGTCAGAATCGCACCCACTTCCGGTGAGGCGGTGTCTTGCACACTCGTGATGACCGCGGCTGCCAATGAACCTTTCAGCGCGGCAAAGACCTCGCGGCGTGAAACGCGCCCCCCGACTTCCACCCAGCCTTGGGCGTCCTTCTCCCTTGCGGCATCCAGAACATGGCCGGGATTGGCTCCCAGGTAGAGCAACCGGATGGCCTTGCCCTCCGGCAACCCCGACCGGTTGACCCTGCAAATCGCATCAAGAACCGGATGGATGACGATCCATGGCGGATAGAATGTGCCTGCATATACAACGGTGGGCTGGGCAAAGCTGGCGGGTTCAACGTCGCGAAATTCGTCCGGGTCGAAGCCATTGGTGATGACCGAGAATTTATGGGCATGGCCAAACTCGTTTTCCATGCAACTGGCCATGCCGGCTGAAACGACAAATACCCCATCGGCTTGTGCGAGCAACTTCTGCTCGACAGGTACGACTCGCCTCGACGTCCCGGTCCGGCTAAGGGGAGCCATGCTCCACAGATCGCGGTAATCCAGAACCACCCGCGCCCCAAGTCGCCGGCCCAGTTGGCCGGCCGCCTCAAACGCGGCAAACGGAGAACCGGATGCGAGAATGACATCGAAATCTCCGGGGCGGAACTTTGAACAAGCCTCAAGAACTGGCCGAATCCAACCCATACGAGAATCGAATCCGAACCGTCTGGCGAACCAGTTTGCCGTTCTTCGTACAAGCACGGGCTTTTCCCACCAGCGCCAGACGAGCGATCCGGCAAAAAACATGCGATAGTCCAGCCCGGTCAACACCCGTTGCACCCCAACTTCCCGACACCACGATTCCGGATCGGGAATCGCCGGATCGGGATCCGCAAGAAGTTCAGGGGCAATGGTCACAACCGTGATTTGCCATCCCAGCCGCACCAAGTGTTTGGCCAGGCTGGCGCACCGGACTGCACCAATCGCACGGACGGGCGGGAACGGAAAGGCCAGAAAAAGCAGTTTGGGCGGGTTCTCGTTCACCGTTTGCTCATCTCTTTTCATTCGCCCGTTCTCTCAATGCCTGTACCAGACGAGCTACGCTTCCAACTCCTTGATAGGCATCGGCACCCTCTTGCGGCAACCGGGCATTTAACGCCCCGCGGACAATCCGCTCCCGATCGGCTCCGGCCAGCACATTCCACCCTTGCTGCACGGTCTCGACCCACTCCGTTTCCTCTCGCAACGTGACACAGGGCACGCGGAGCCAATACGCCTCTTTCTGGATACCGCCGGAATCGGTCAAAATGACGGTTGCCCCGGCCTCCAGCCGCACCATGTTGAGATAGCCCTGGGGCTCCAACAGCCGCAGATCGCCGCCCGGATCTGTTTCCATTCCCGGCAGTCTGTCGCGCGTCCGGGGATGGACAGGGAACAGAACGGGCATTTTCAAGGAAAGATCTCGCAAGGCCCCCATCAGCCGCGCGAGGCGCCGGGGATCGTCTGTGTTTTCCGGGCGATGGATGGTCGCCAACGCATAGGCGCCCGGAGCCAACGCCAACCGTTCCAACACGTCGGATTTCTGCTTGGCAACGGTTGCGGCATGCATCAGCGCCTCGAACATCACGTCGCCCACCAGATGGACGCCTGAAGTGATCCCTTCTTTGGCCAGATGGGCCACCGCCGTTTCGCTGGGGCAAAACAACAGATCCGCCACATGGTCCGTCAGCACCCGGTTGATCTCCTCGGGCATGCGGCGGTTGAAGCTGCGAAGGCCCGCTTCGGCATGCGCGACCGGAATGTGCAGCTTCGCCGCCGCCAGGGCCCCGGCCAGCGTGGAATTCGTGTCGCCATAAACCAAAACCCGGTCGGGCACCTCCTTCAGCAGCACGCCTTCGATCGCCGCCAGCATGGCGCCCGTCTGCGCGCCGTGCCCACCGGAACCGATTCCCAGATTGTAGTCCGGGCGCGGGATTTCAAGCTCATCGAAAAAAACCTGCGACATGTTGCCATCGTAATGCTGGCCTGTGTGAACCAGCACCTCACGGAATTGCTTGCGCAACACCCGGCTGACTGCCGCGGCTTTGATGAATTGGGGCCGCGCGCCCACAATCGTCAGGATGGTGGTCATGGACTTCCTTTGCCGCTGACCGCCAGGCCCATCAGTTTGTTCACGATCTGAAGCAGATGGGCCCGATTGCTTTCGGCGCATAAAACAGATGCCGCCGCATGCGAAGCCTGCTTGAATCGGGCGACGTCCTCCGTCTCCAGCGAATTCAACGCCCGGGCCATCGCCCCCACGGAATAATCCTCTGCCACAACCCCCAATCCATGTTCTTTTACGAGCCTGGCCATCTCCGGAGACGGCCAGATCGCCACGCCCAACCGCGCCTGCACAAATTCGAATATTTTATTCGGCAAGGCCAATTTCTGGTTCGGAACGGTGGGGTTCAGCATATAGATGCCGAGGTCATACGGGTTCAACCGCCGGGAGATTTCGTCCACCGGCACAGGGGGCAACAGGCGGATGCGTGGATGCCGGACGGCCTTTTCACGGAGACTTTCGTACACGGCAGGATTATTGGGCACCAAGACTAGATCCAGCGAGAAGCGATTGTCCAATTCGTCCATGAGCTGGAACATGACGTCCAGGTTGCGCGAAGCGTTGGTTCCCCCGTGGTGAACCATGCGGATGCTGCCCTCGCCGACCGGGGACGGGGCCTGCTCCACGTAGAACGGGGCGTTGGTGATGACCTCACAAGGAAGTCCGTATTCACGGGCATAATGCTTGGCGATGCTATCGCTGACACTGATCATCCGCGTGGCCTGCGGAATGTACGTTGCGCAAAACCATTGCGCCCCCGGCGCCTTTGTCCGGTCCGCTGCTTGGCGGGTCTGGCGATGCCACGACTCCATCTCATGGGCGTCCAGCAGGACCGGGGCCTTGCATATTTTCGCGAATTCCGCCGCAAGCTGCATGGTCTCGACATCATTCGCAATGATCAGGTCGATGGGACGATGAGCAAGCTCGCGCAACTCGGTTGTCAGCCGGCCATCGCGAGCATGGGTCAACCCATACCACCCCGTGACATGGCCCAGCGCATGGATCCCTTTGCGGATCAGCCCGCGTTTGCGCCGCAGCCAGGGTTCCAACGTGATGTGCTCCACGTCCGCATCCCCAAACGATCCGCACGCCGCCGTGATGACGCGAAACGGTCCCTTCAGGAACGCAATCTGCCGCCGGATCCGGGGATCGCGGGCGAGATCAGTAAAGGACAGGATTAAGATGGTTTTTTGTTCGGGCATATCAGCTCATCCTGCTCGGCGTCAGAACGATCCAACCGGCTTGCTCGCCGCGCTTGAATTGGATTGCATCTGGTCGGGGTTTTCATGTCCGGTTCTTTCCCCGATCTTTCTCAAGGGGGTGCCGGCCCATACGGAATAGGGTGTCAGTTTATTGTGGCGCGTCACCAATGAACACGCGCCGATGACACATCCGTCGGGGATGCGCGCCCCCCGGAGCACCGTGACCCGGGCCGCGAGCCAGACATCATTCCCCACGATGATGCTCTCGCGCCTGGAACGTTGGTCCCGGATCTTCTGTTTGCCGCTTTCGAAACCGTGGTCTCCGGTATTCATGACCAGAAACGGGCCGCACATCACGTCGTCACCAATCAGGATCGGCGCATCCGCCGTGGCGGTCAAATGGCAAAAGTTGTTGAAAGACACATTCGCTCCGAGCTGGATATGCTCGGCACCATATACCGCCATGTGGGGAAAACGCGGCAGGGCTTCGCTCATCAGGCAGGACCGGTCGGTGATATTTCGAAGGGGAGCCGGCCGAAGAATCCCCCACCGGCGGAAAAGACATCTTACGCAACGTCCCATCGAGCTAATCGAATGCCGCATTCGCTTCATGTTCCTCCGCTCTGTTTCAGGGAAGCAATCGCAGCGGTCAGCCCGCGCATCATTCTTGCCTGTCCCCACCGGATGAAAGGGATGTTCAGATGCACTTCCCGCCGGGTGCGGTTCAAGATGCGATAAAGAAAGGAGCCGTCGGGCGCTTGCATGTTTTCCAGCGTCCAGCGGGCGCTGGCAATGAGGCGCCGGCGGACCCCGGGGATGAAGTCCAGGAGGTCGGCGTGGAGGAGAAGGGCCTCGGAGCACCCGTGGATGTCGACGATATCGGGGTCGTTGGGGTTGCGCCAAGGGGCTCCGTCGTCCCCCAGGAAACGGGATTCATAGAAGACATAGTAGCGGCGAACGGCGTCCAGATAGGCCGGATCGCCGAGCGCGAGGCCGAGGACATGCAAGGCCCGCATCTCATACCCACAGTGATAGTGGTCGTTGGTGGCCCGGGCGACTTGGTCGAGGGCGCGGTAGGGAAGACTGCCGTCGTCGCGCTGGTTGATCAAGGCGTAGCGCCCGGCTTGGCTGGCCAGCTCGAGAAAATCGGCTCGCCCCTTCCGGGCGCCCACGCGCGCCAGGAAGGCGGCCGTTGTGAGATTGGCGTTGTGGATGTGCCAGCGATCCAGGGGGGTATAGCTAAAGCAAACCGTGCGGTCGTCGATGCGGTCGATGTTGAGCTCTTGAACGAAGGCGTCGGCAATCCGAACGCAGGCATCGAGGAAAGTGTTGTCTCCGGTGACCAGAAAGAGCTTCCAAAAGCCCGCGGCGCAAACCGCGGTCGTACTGCCGCACATCGTCCCCGCCGGGACAAGAAAGATGCTGTTCCAGTCAAAGGGAAGGCCCCACCCAAGGCCCGAAGACTTGAGCGATGAATTCTCAAGCAACCAGTGGGCACACTCCTTGGCGAGCGAGATGTATGCGGGATCGCCATACAGTTCATGCATGACCGCGTAGGACTCGGCGAAGAGGCCCATCGCTTCGGGATAGATCAGCTTCGGGAAGCGAAAGATGCGCCGGATGCCACCGGGATGGCGTTGCTCGATCCGTGCGACAAGGCTGAGCGGCCACCGCCACGGGGCGTGGTTGCAGATGACAGAGGGAAATCGGGACCGCCAGTGTTGAAAGTCGTAGGGGTCATAGCCGGCCCAGCCGTTGCGCCGAAGCCAATCGTGAAGCAGGAAGAGGGATTCTTCCAGTCGGGCAAGAAGCTCTGTGCTTTCCTCGCGCATCGGATCTGTCATGGCGTATCCATCGGGTTGCTTAGATCGAATCGCTGCGGTTCGCCGTTCCGGCACCGGCTTGGCAAAGACGTCCGGCCTTCTTCAGAGCCGCCATCGCCGCTTGGCGGTCCTGCGGGTAAAGCCCCCATTTAAGAGTGTACCCGATGTGCACCAACGCCGCCGCCATGCCAATGGCGACCAACCCTGGCAGGGAAGTACCCATTCCCAAGAGACGGAAGGCAACCAGGAGCCCGCAGACCGGCAGGCAGTGGGCCAGCGGAATCAAAATGCTCCTGCCGACGAATTCCAGCCAGCTGATCTCAAGCAGATAGGCAATGTACCAGGGCCAGAAAACGACGCTGTACGGGACGGTTGCAATGGCCGTGCCGGCCGCCACCCCGATCAACCCCCAGTCGAGCACGACGACAAAGTAGAGGCTGAATCCGACATTGGCAGCCGCCACCAGGAGTGACAAACAATTATTCAGGGCGTTTCTACCATAGGCTTGAGGGACGCTTTTCCCGGCTGTCTGAGTTAACGACAAAATGAGACCGCCGCCTAAAATTGCAAACAGAATGCCGTAGGCCGCATACTCGGAAGAGCCCAGATATAATACCAGAACCGGCGATCCGAAAATCATCAGGAAGATGATCGCAGGCACTCCCATCAGCACCGTCACGCGATTGGCGCGATAGATCATCCGCGCAATGCGGGGCGTGTCTTTCTGTGCGTGCATGATGGTCGCGGCCGGAGTCAAGACGCTGCTCCCCAGTGACGCCAGGGAATAAGCCTGAAGGAGGATGCCAATGACGATGGAATATCCGGTCAGCAGGGTCGGATCGAGGAATTTGTTGATAATGATGTTGTCGGTTTTCCAGTAAAGCAGAGCGGCGACACTGCCCACAAGCACCCAGACGCTGAAATTATTCACCCGCCAAAGCGTCTGCCAGTTGAAAGATTTCCATCGGATCTTCTGCCACGGCACAACGCGCCTTGCGATTTGCCAAGTGACAACGGTACTGATGCCTTCGATTAGAAGATAGATCACCGCAACCCAGATCAGGCTGGGCCCAGAAACGGTGAACGCCAAAACCGTGAGGAGTCCTCGCAGGATCAGGAGTCCGATTTCGCGAAGATTGATTGCGACATATTGTTGGGCCGCGTTGAGGCCTCCTTGAAAGACACTGAATGGAATTCTGATAACTCCGGCCATGCCTGCCAAGAACATGGCCCACGGTCCGATCCCCTCCGCTCCAGCTGGAATAGTGAAAATGCGCTCGAAATATATGCTAACAATGACGACGGCCATGGCATAAACGACAGCGGACACCAACAGCGCCATAAATACACTGGTGGTGATCTCTTCCACCTCCCGGAGGTCTTTCCGACCCAGCGCATGGGCCAAAAACCGCGCCGTCCCCGAGCCGACGCTCACCGGAATCAATGCAATAAATCCCATCACCGTTGACACCAGCGGCCAGATGGAGTATTCGACCTTTCCCAACATCCGGATGACATAGGCCCCCAAAAACAAATTCACCACAAGGGCGATGCCGTACTTGCCGTAGTTGGATGCCGCATTAATGATGACTCGTCGTCGACTTACCTCTGTCAGTGAATGCAAATGCTGTGATCCAGAGGTATTGCGGGCCCCGGGGCTCGGCCCTTTATCCGCATTGGAAATGATTGCGCGATCATTGGCGCGCTGCGAGGCTGTGCGGGATGCCATCGTCATGTCATGCTATTCCTGGAGCACCACTGAAATATGTCAGAATTTTCTCTGCGCAGTTTCCCTGACCGTATTCGGGAATCGGACGGCCTCTTTGAGCCTTCCGAACCGCCTCAAGAATTCTGCCGGTTTCTGTCCCAACAATCCGGTTCCAGCCGGCTTCAACGGTCTCCACCCATTCGGTTTCGTCGCGCAGGGTCACGCAGGGAATACCATGAAAATACGCCTCTTTCTGAACACCCCCCGAATCCGTTAGAACCACGCGGGCATTTTTTTCCAGCTGTACCATATCGAGAAACGAAACCGGCTCGATGATTCGAAGGTTGGTGGCCGGAAACCGGAGATCGGAGAGCTTGGCGCGGGTGCGGGGATGGACCGGAAAAACCACGGTCTCGGTTGCTGCCAGCTTTTGAAGCGCTTGCATAATGTTGCACAGTCTTTCGGAATCGTCGGTGTTTTCCGCGCGGTGAACTGTGGCCAACAGAAATCGCTTTGGCTGGACGTTCAATTGTGAAAGTACCGTTGATTCCCGGTCTGCGATCTCGCCGAAGACCAATGCCGCGTCATACATGACGTCGCCGACATGGTACACACCTTGAGTGATGCTTTCGTTGGCCAGATTCTGCACCGCCGCATGGGTCGGACAGAAAAGCGACGTCGAAACGTGATCGGCGAGAATGCGGTTGATCTCCTCTGGCATTCGCTTGTTGAACGAACGAAGCCCTGCCTCGATATGGGCAACGGGCACGTGGAGCTTGGCCGCCGCCAGCGCCCCGGCAAGCGTGGAATTGGTATCGCCATAGACCAATACCCAGTTCGGTTTGCGCTCCACGATCTCCTTTTCGATCTGCGCCAGCATCCGGCCCGTCATCTCTCCGTGCATCCCGGTTCCCGCCAAGAGGTTGACCACCGGCTCTGGGATCTGCATCTGATGGAAGAATATCTCGCTCATGTTGGGGTCATAATGCTGGCCGGTATGAATGATCTCTTCCACGATATGCGGATATTTTCCCTGGCGGTTATGTTTGATAATCGCTCGGCTGACCATTGCCGCCTTGATGAATTGCGGCCTGGCACCGACGATGGTGAGTATTCTCAAGGAGGTGTGTGAGGGGACCGTCATGTGACTTGTGGTGTGAATGGAGCGATTGACTTAAATTCCCTGTAACATGTTGCTCCCTGAGACAGTTCGGGGGGCAGCGGGCTTTCTTCGTCCAGATCGAGGCAATGAATCGCTCCCGCCCCGAGGCGATAGCGGAAGCGGGATTCCGGACAGAGCATCACGCCATCTTCATCGGGATTCTTCAGGATGTGCCCGTGGCGGCTCATCCATCCCTTTTGCCGGGCGGGATTGCCCATCACGAGGGCGTAGTCGGGGACATCCTTGGTCACGACGCTGCCGGCGGCGATGAAGCAGTAGCGGCCCAGAGTGACGCCGCAGACGATTGTCGCATTGGCCCCGATGGTGGCCCCGCGCCGGATGAGGGTCTGCTCGTACAGGCTGTGCCGGTTGATCTGGCTGCGGGGATTGGTCACGTTGGTCAGCACGCAGGACGGACCCAGAAACACATCGTCTTCGATGACCGTTCCCGTGTAGATGGACACGTTGTTCTGCACCTTGACGTTGTTGCCGATGACCACCCCCCCGTCGACGTTCACGTTCTGCCCGAAAACGCAGCGTTCGCCGATTTTGGCGCCCTTCATGACGTGGCTGAAGTGCCAGATCTTGGTCCCGGCGCCGATGGCGGCGCCCTCGTCCACGTAGGCCGATTCGTGCTTGAAGAAGGCGGTTGGTGGTTTTTGGTCGGTGGTTGATAGTTCAGTCATATTGATTCCTTTAGTGATCGGATGAGTCCATTGATCAACCGTTTGACGCTGGTCAGGCTTGCCGTCAAAGCATCGCTCTCCGAAAGATAGCCGAGTTTCTCCGCCAACAACAACTGGGTTTCCAATTCGGAAGCCGATCCGCGAGCGATATGCAGAAATTGGAAAAATTCTTTCGAACCCGCACGGGAAGCGCCTTCCGCTATGTTTGAAGGAATGGACACAGCCGCCCGCCGGATCTGACCGGTCAATCCAAACAATTCTTCCTTGGGAAAACTCCGGGTGCGCTTGTACACCTCTTCGACAAGCCCCATCGCCATCCGCCATGCTTCCAGCTTTTGGTAATCACTCATGGGGTCATCCGGTTTGGCCACCATCCATCAACCACAAACCAGCGGCTAATAGGACAGCATTTCCATCAGGCGGATGCCGGAGAGGACATCAGCCTTCGAGGGGAACATGCCCCATTTCTCTTCCACGATATACCGGTAGAGCGCGTTGTGCCCCTTGCCGTATTGATGGTCCAGCTTGAAGTCCAGATCCGGCTTTTCCATGCCCTGCACGTTCCAGAAATCGATCTGGTTCAGATTAGTCCCCGAAAGGCGGATCGTCCCTTTCTCCGCAACCAAGGTGAATTCCGTCGCGAAATTCTTCTCATAGACGTCCACCGTTGCATTGATGGTGCCCACGACCCCCGACTTGAAGCGGAGAACGGCGGACACGCTGTCATACACTTCGAATCCGCGCAAGCCCCCCCCCTCCCCCTTGTGCGACTCGACCTCGCCGAAGAAGTAGTGGACCATGTCGACGTAATGGCTGGCCTGCGTATACAGGACCCCCCCGTCGAATTCGGAGGTGCCGTGCCAGTCGATCTTGAAGTAGTCGTCGTTCCGGTTCCACAAGACGTTGCAGATGAACTGGTGGATCTTGCCCAGCCGGCCGCTGTCGATCAGCTGCTTCACGAAGGCGACCAGCGGATTGTAGCGGTTCTGGTAGACCGGCAGCAGGACTTTGCCGGCCTTTTCCACGCGCCGGTAGACCTCGTAGGCTTCGCGGAGAGTCAACGACAACGGTTTTTCGCAGATGACGTAGGAGGCATCCGTCAACTCCGCCACGTTGGAAACGTGGCGAGGGTGCAGTCCCGAGGGCGTCAACACGGCGACGATGTCCGCCCCGCGGATCTGGCGGTAGTCCGTCACGTAGGGCACGCCGAGCCGTTCGGCGGCGGCTTTCGCCTTTGCCTCGACCTTGTCGCAGACCAAGACGATCTCGATTCCGGGAGTCGCGCCGATCGCCTCGATATGGCGATCCATGATGCGACCGCAACCGACCAATGCAATTTTTTTCACGTGTATTCTCCTCTGGCCGCAACGCGGCAACCGGGTGATTTGCGCTTACAGCCTTCCATCCACTTTTTCGCGGCCGAGGAACGCCTTGATGTCGAAAACAACGGCGTTCCCTTTCTCGATCCGACCAAAATCCAAGGCCCGGAACTTCTCGTGGGCGACCGCCAGCACGACGGCGTCGTAGCCGCCGAAGGGCGCGTCCGCATCCAGGGCCGGCACCAACTCCAACCCGTATTCATGCCGCACTTCTTCCAGGTCGGCCCACGGGTCGTGGGCCGACACGTCGCACCCGAATTCCTCCAGTTCGCGGATCACGTCGACCACGTGCGAATTGCGGATGTCGGGGCAGTTTTCCTTGAAGGTGATGCCGAGGACCAGCACGTGGGCGCCGTGGACGCGATGCCCCTTGCGGATCAGCAGTTTCACGACGCGGTTCGCCACATGCGCGCCCATGTTGTCGTTCAGGCGCCGGCCCGCCAAAATGATCTCCGGATGGTAGCCCAGCGACTCGGCCTTGTGGGTCAGATAATAGGGATCGACGCCGATGCAATGACCGCCGACCAGCCCCGGGCGAAATGGCAGGAAATTCCACTTGGTCCCCGCCGCCTCGAGCACGTCTTGCGTGTCGATGCCCATGCGCTCGAAAATCAGCGACAGCTCGTTGACGAAGGCGATGTTGATGTCGCGCTGCGAGTTTTCGATGACCTTGGCGGCCTCGGCCACCTTGATGCTCGGCGCCAGATGCGTGCCGGCGACGATGATCGAGCGATAGAGCGCGTCCACCGCCCGTCCGATCTCGGGCGTAGAGCCGGCGGTGACCTTCTTGATCTTCGTGACGGTATGCACCTTGTCGCCGGGATTGATGCGTTCCGGGCTGTAGCCGCAGAAGAAATCACGGTTGAATTTCAAGCCGCTGAATTTCTCCAGGATGGGGACGCAATCCTCCTCCGTGCAGCCGGGATAGACGGTGCTTTCGTAGACCACGACCGCGCCGGGCTTGAGCGCCCGGCCGACCGTTTCGCTGGCCTTGACCAGCGGCGTCAGGTCGGGGCGTTTGTGCCGATCGATCGGCGTCGGCACGGTCACGATGAACACGTCGACTTCGCGGAGATCCTCGATCCGGTCCGAATAGGACAGCCGCGCGGCCTGGCCCAGTTCGTCGGCCGTGGTTTCGAGCGTGCGGTCGTGCCCGGCCCGCAACTCGTCCAGCCGCCGGGAATTCACGTCGAAGCCCACCACGGCATAGCGCTTGCCGAATTCGACGGCGAGCGGCAGGCCGACGTAGCCGAGGCCGATGATGGCGAGGCGCGCCTCGCGGGTTTCGATTTTGGAGAGAAGCGGGGGGATGTTCATGGTTAGGCGTGTCCTGTTTCGACGTCGTTTTCCTTGGCGTTCGCCGCCGGATCGGCGGCGGCATAGGCGCCGTAGTGCTTTCGATAGTGGTAGTACGGACCATATCCGTGATAGGCGAACTTGGAGTGATCGACGTCGTTCATGACGACGGCGACGGAGGAGATGCCCACGTCCTGGAAGCGCCGGATGGTGTGCCGGACCGCGCGTTTCCGGCTGGCGGCGGGCCGCGCCATGACCAACACGCAATCGGCCAATCCGCCCAGCGACAGGGCGTCGCTCACGATCCCCAGCGGCGGCGCATCGATGACCACCCGGTCATAGTTCGCCCGGGCCCACGCCAACAGCGCCACCACTTTCGCCCCCCCCACCAGTTCCGCCGGCCGGGCGCTGCCGGAAGGCCGGGACGCCATGAT
Source organism: uncultured Verrucomicrobiota bacterium (assembly GCA_964510645.1). GTDB lineage: Bacteria > Verrucomicrobiota > Kiritimatiellia > CAIQIC01 > Lenti-01 > Lenti-01. The sequence continues at coordinate 30,406 of CAZECJ010000006.1, forward strand.
GGCGAGATTCTTGCACTCCGAGGAATAGACGGTCGCTTCCGGGTCGGTCGGCTTGTCCGCCAGATATTCCAGCAGCCCCAGTTGACCGCCGGGGATCGGAAAAATCCCGCCCACGCGCGGACGGCGCAGGTCGAAATCGATCAGCAGGGTCTTATGGCCATTGAGAGCAAAAGCGGTGGCCAGATTGCAACAGGTCGTGGTTTTGCCCTCTTCCGGAAGCGAACTGGCCACGAGAATCATTTTGGCGTGGTCGCGATAGGCCACCGAATCCAGCACGGACCGCAAGCCCGAGAACGATTCCGCCATTTCGGCGAATCGGTGCGTCAGCGTGGCGGTCGCGATTTCCCGGCGGCTCTTCGCCTTGACGTGCGGGATGACGGCCAGGATTTTGACGCCAGATCCCGCTTCGATGTCGCCGGCTTCCATCACATGGTCTTCGAGGATATCGGCGAGGAACGCCAATCCGAAACCACCGATAAACCCCAGCAACAACGCCATGACCATGATTCGGATCGGGCGCGGATGGACCTGCACGGGAGGCGACGCGTGTTCGACCAGTTTCACGGTGGCGGTATTTTCGTCGGCCGACAGCCGAGCCTCCTGGATCCGGTACAGCACGCCTTGATAAGAGGCATCCGCCGCGCTGCGCTCCCGTTCGAGCGCGGCTATTTTCATCCCCCCATTGAGGATTTCACGGTCCAGATCGGAGGCGAGCTTGAGTTGTTCCTCCTTTTTCTGGCGCAGGCTTTGGGTCTGTTCCTCGTAGAGGGCCAGATTGGCCGCCGCCGTGGTTTTGGCCCTCTTCAATGCAGACATGGCCTGATCCCAATAGAGCGCCACCGTCTTGTCTTGCGCCATCACGGCTGGATGCTCCAGCGTATAGCGGGAAAGCAAGGCTTCCCGATCCGCCATGGCCGCCCGCCAGCGGTCCAGCGCGACCCCGACATTGATCGCCTGAGGAATGTCGGCCGGCAGTTTTCCCGCCTCTTCGGGATTCAATTCCACGGCCTCGAATGCATTCAGCAACTTCTTTTCCAGCGCCGCCCTGCTTTCAATCTGGACCAGCGAATCGTTGAACCCCAGCAGGGAACTTTCGACGGTCTTGCGCTGCCCGGCCATCACATCCATTTTGTATGTTTGCCGGGCATTCAACAGCGCATTATCCGCTCCTTCGAGTTCATTCTTCTGCCCTTTGGCCTGGGCTTCCAGCCAAGACACGGCCGAATCGGAAACCTCTTTGTTTTCCGCCCGGGCGCTCGCCTCGGCACCAGCCGCATAGGCTTCGCAGGCCTTGACGGCAAATTCCGGATCGTTGCTCAGAAAAGTCACCCGCACGAGGCGCGTGCGCCTGACCAGCGAGAAGCCAGCCGGTCTCGCCAATCGGGCGGCCACCTCGTCGTCCGATGTTTTATCCTTCGGAAACAACGCCCGATAGGAAGCCACGACATGGGGTCGCATGGCCTTGCTCTTGAACTTTTCGATCTGCGTATTCAGCGTGTCTTCGATCTGCATCATGGCCGCCGGATCCTCAATCATCGCCTCCTGCTTGTTCAGGATGCGGGGACGACGCACGCTCAGTTCGATGGTGGACTGGGACATGTAGAAACGAGGGGCCTTGCTTAGGTAGAACGCCGCCGCACCAACGACGAACACGACCGTCAGCAGGATGGTCAGCCATTTCTTGCGCGCGATCTGCAGCAACCGCAGCGGGTCCAGCGAATTCAGCGGTCCCGCATCCGATTGCGAAGGTTCGCCATAATAAGGCGAGCCAGCTGGCTGCCCCCCGTAATACATCGGTGGAGGGAAAGAAGGCGACTGGGCCGAAGGCGGATCCTGTCCTGGCGTTTGATTGGGCGGAAATGGGGAATTGGTCATGCGGGTATCCTTCCGGGGCGGAGCCCCCGTTCTGCGGTTGCCCGCAGGGTCCATCCGTTTTCTCGGTTCTTCCCTGATCCGTTCGCGTTCGCAGCCGGACAGATCTGCGGCAAGGCCGCCAACAGCGCCACCCATGTGTAGAGGATGGCCGGGCAACGGAAAGGCAGATCGACGAGGCTGAACACCACGACCAGGGCCAGACCGGCCATGCCCATGGCCCAAAACGCGTTGCGACGGCAACGGCGGCTATCCATCGCTTCGCGGACCATCACGGCCAGCGCCCCCGCCAGAAGTCCAAAGCCGACCACGCCGAACTCCGCTAGGAACTGGAGGAAATCGCAATGGACGTTGGCCCAGCCCCGCTTGTCGAGTCCCGGCCAAAATTCCTCTGGGATATGGGTGGCGACCAGATATTTATAGCCCCAACCTCCCACGCCGAACCAAGGCTCTTCTCTCCAGATGTCGAAGGCCGCCCGCAGGTATTGCGGGCGCCCCCCCAGCTCGAGATCCACTCGATCCCAGAGCGTCCGGATCTTGTCCGGCGTTGCCGGTTTGAGCGAGAATTCTTTCCGAAGGCTCGTTTCTCCCAATCCGGCCACGGTAAAATACAGTCCGCCCAACGCAGCCAACGACAACGCGGCAAAATTCAGCCGCGCCGCCGGAGACAGCACGCTCCAGCCTCGAACCCAGCCATACCCGGCCGCGAACACCGTCAGCACCCCCGCCAGGATCACTCCGGCCCGGCTGTACCCCAGATTGGCGGCCACCAGGCACAAGACGAACACCGAAAGCAACGCCGCGACCCGCCAAGGATGGCAAAGCCGGAGACTCGAAGGGCGGTCCGGAGAGGAAAATCGGACGTCAAAAATCTCGCGATACAACAATCCCGCCGACAAACCGCCCGCCAGAACGAAATAGGGAGCCACGTGGTTTCCATATGCGAAAGAAGCGAAAAAGTGTCCTTTCAGCGGCTGAATCCAATAGATGGATTGCCCCCCTTTGGCGAACTGGAACAATCCAAAGATCGCAAGCAATCCTGCGTTGTAGGCCAAGAACGTCATGAATCCACGCAGGTCGCGGCGATCCAGCTTCCGGACCCGGATCACGACGGCTATCGTCCACGCCGGAAAAAACCAGGTCAGCATCTGCATGGCATCCCCCTTGGCGAACGCCCATGGCCAGCCTGGCCAGCGGGGGGGCATGTACATCCACCGCTGATAGCCCACATCGAAGTATTGCGTACGTCCCGCGTTGAGCCACTGGATGGCCAGATATCCGACAAACGCCAGTCCCAAGAAAAAAACCGGATCCCCCCGTACCGCCCGCCAAGCGGTCCATCGGCCTTCCACGAAAAATCCGGCCAGCAAAATTGCGCTGACCGCCACAGCCACCCAGTGGAAGGAGGGACGGAGCCCCGCCCACACCCAGGTCGTGTACGCCAGTAAAAACGTCACGAGGGCGCGCACGAAAAACACGCCGGACCGATCCCTCCGGGTCGAAGCAACATTTCCGCTGGGTGAAAACCAGACCATAGGTCGTCGTGCGCCCTAGAACATCGCTTCCGGGACATAGATCACATCGTTGGCATCCAAAATGATGTCGTCCTCGAGGCGTCCCGCCGTGCCGACGGCATTCAGATCGACCGTTCGCGCCTCCGTTTTTCCGTCCGGAAGGGAGCGCGTCACCAGAATGGCGCTGACCTTGGCGCTGGCCGCGAATCCACCCGTCTTCTGGATGGCGGCGCTCACCGTCATGTCGCGCGTGGCCGGAATCGACACCCGGCCCGGCTTCTGGACGCGGCCCAAGACCGTCACGTAGCCCCAAGGCGAAATCCCTTCGGCATCGGCATCCCGGACAAAATCCAAGATCACCTGCGGTTCGACGAAGAACTTCTTGTAGCTTTGGGTCAACTGACCTTGCAATTCGTCGAGGCTCAACTCCGCGATTGCGATCTCTCCCAGCAGCGGCAGAATGATCGTCCCGCGCTCCGAAATCCGCTTGCTGGGCTCATCGAGTTCCTTCTTGCCCGCCACCAGCACCGACATGCTGATCATCAGGCCGGGCTTCAATTTCACGACCTCCGAACTTTTGCCGGCTTCGCCGGCCCCGAACGGCGGCGTGCTTTTGCACCCTGGCATTCCTCCGCACAGGGCAAGGGACAACGCCATACAAAAGAGACTGCGGACGACCCCCTGCGGCAAATCCATCATACTTTTCATGGTCATAAACTGGTTATTCTCTGCTCGATTTCGTCAGACATGGCGTTTCGCAAAATGGCTTTCGCCGAATTGTTCCACACCGATGGCAACTCGCGCCGCACGGCGCGAACACGCAACATATTGAGGTTCATCATCCTACTGCTACTCATCGGTGTCAAGAGTGCGTCCGACCTATCCCCCGACTTCCACCTCGTTGGAGGGCACTTCGATCGCCACGCCTCCTCCCATCATTTCCACCTGGAGAATCAGCCGCCCTTCCCGTCCGATCCGCTCGAACCGAGCTTCCACCCCGCGCAAGGGACCGCTCATGATCCTGCAGATTTCGCCTGCCGCAAGGTTCTGCACCGGAGAAACATACAATCCGCTCGCCAGTCCGCGCCAAACATCTCGAAGTTCGCGGTGCAGTTGGGCGGATTCTTTCGCCCCCTGTGGCCGGAGCACATAGGCCACGCACCCCGTCTGCGCAAATTCCTTCTTGCTCCCCTCGCCTTCCACGAACACAAACCCTGGGAACAGCGGCAACTGGCTGATTCGCCGCTTGCGTCCGCTGCAGGTCGCATGCCGGAAAACCGGCAAAAAACAGCTTCGGTGCCGCTCGATCATCCATTCGGCGAATTTCTTCTCCCACCGGGGCCGAGTCCGTACGCAAATCCACAAAGCCGGCACTTCCGCCAATTTCCCCTCGAACCGCCCGGCGGGATACAGAAAAGGTTGCACCGAGGGCAGAACGTCGCTCTTCCCTTCCTCTCCCGTCGGCTTGAAAACCACGCGCTTGTCCATCGGCACCTATCTATATGGAAAATATCCACGGCATCCAACGATCACAACGGAATTCGCGTTTCATTTTCATTTCCTGGCCGGCGGTTCTCCCGAACGGGGTCAGGGGATCTGATTCCACCGGAAACCCAGGGGATCGGTCTTTTCCAGCGGCGAACCGTTCTCGTCCACGAGCGAGCCGTCGCGGCGCAAGATCCAGACGGGGGCGCCATCCGGCCCCGCGCACTGGTACCACCCGCGCCGCTCCTGCAAGAAGTCCATGCGCGTGCCTTTTTTCACCTGCGGTTTCGGCCAGAACGCCCAGAGAGTCGGATGCCGGAACAGGCGCGTGCCCTTCCGGTCCGCCCGCACCAGGACCTTCCCTTTGGCCCGCAGCGACGGCAGCGTCCCGATCAGGTCCCGATAGACCCGGTAGGAAAACGTGTCCAGCGCATCGCCCCGCGAATTCCGCCAGATGTCGAACAGCAGAACCGGCAAATCCAGCGGATCGATCGTCAGCGGCAGCGCGACGTTCCGCGCCCGGGTCTCGGCGCTCCACAGCAGCGCGTCGTCTTTCGTCGAGCGCAGTTCGACGCGCGTCGCGAGACCGATGGAAGAAAAAACGACGCCATAGAACCGGCCATAGCCGCGCACGATGCCCAGCACGTAGGCATCCGCCTGGAGATCCTTGTCCGCGGCCCGGATCCAGGAACGGAAGGTTTCCGCATCCCGGATCTCCTTGTGCAGCAAGTTGTTGAAATCGACGAAGCTCGTCAGCCCCACGATGTCCAGTTTGTGGACGGTGTCGCTGAATTGGCGCAGCCGGCTTTTCGGCGGCGGCCCTTCGGCGGGCAACAGACAATCATCCAGCGCCCGCATCTCCACGTCCTCGAAATCGCGCACGCTGAAATGCTGGTAGAACGCGACGCGGCACACTTGCGCCCGCTCCAAATTGTTTTTTCTCACCGTTCGAGCCGCGAAGGGGAAAATCGCCACGCGGCGGGGCGATTGCCGGAAGAACTCCGGCGTGACCGTGTAGTCGGGTCCGCGGAACCGGGCCTCATAGGCCTGATAGCTCGCGCAACCCGGCAGCAAAGCCAGCGACAGAATGGCGATCGCCAGCGGCGGCCATACGGGCAGATTCCGGTTCATGGTTCCATCCTAGGCGCATCGCCTCGCCCCCTCAAGCCTCTTCCCCTCTTTCCGTTTTCGGTCTCCCTCCGCTTGACATCCCTCCGCCTGCGTGGTTGATTATCCCGCGTGAATCTCCATCGGTACTATTCCAGCTTCATCTTTAGGTCGCCGGACCCACGGTCCGGATCGGCCCGGTGAGGCGTTGCCGCCGGGAGCCCTTCCGAAACCGCGTGTCCGGCGAAACGGATGCGCGGTTTTTGCATTTGCCCCCCGCGAGAACCTCCTGAACTCTGAACCCTGAACCCTAGGATCCCCCCATGATCATCGTCTTGAAAAGAAACAGCACCGACACCGACGTCGCCACCGTCAGCGACATGGTCTGCTCCCTGCGCTACCAGCCGCGCGTCATCCGCGGCGTCGAACAGACCGTCGTCGCCTGCATCGGCGACGAACTCAGCCACCAATCCCTCGAAGTCTTGCGCAACCTGCCGGCCGTGGAATCCGTCTTTCCCGTCCAGAAGAAGTTCAAGCTCGTCTCGCGCGAATACCACCGGGCCGATTCCGTGGTCGACGTCCGCGGCGTGAAGATCGGCGGCGGAAACATCGAGATCCTCGCCGGCCCGTGCGCCATCGAATCCTACGACCAGTTCCGCGCCGCGGTGCAGGATCTCGTCCGCTGCGGCATCCGCATCGTCCGCGCCATGCCCTTCAAGCCCCGCACCTCCCCCTACGATTTCCAAGGCCTCAAGCAGGACGGCCTCCAGATCATGCGCGAGGTCAAAAAGGAATTCGACGTCGCCTTGATTTCCGAGGTGCCCGGCCCCGACAAGATCGAGCCGCTGCTCGACGTGGCCGACATGTTCCAGATCGGCGCGCGCAACGCGCAGAACTACGATCTGCTCGAACAGGTCGCCAAGGCCGGCCGGCCCGTGCTGCTCAAGCGCGGGCTGGCCAGCACCGTCGAGGAATGGCTCACCGCCGCCGAATATCTCATCGTGAACGGCTGCACGCAGGTCGTCCTGTGCGAGCGGGGCCTGCGCTCGTTCGATCCCAGCACGCGCAATCTGCTCGATCTCGGCGCGGTCGCCGTCGCCAAGCAGCTTTCGCACCTGCCCGTCGTCGTCGATCCCAGCCACGCCGCCGGCGCGCGCAACCTCGTGGCGCCGCTGGCGCGCGCCGCGCTGGCCGTCGGCGCCGACGGCCTCATCGTCGAAGCGCATCCTGATCCGCTCAACGCCTTCAGCGACGCCGCGCAGCAGCTCGAAAGCGGCAAGTTCCAGCGCTTCCTCGACGACCTCGCGCCGTGGATCGAACTGGCCCGCCAGGAACGCAACGCCCCCAGCCCCGTCTGAACCGGAAAGGTCTCCGCATGAACGTCCCCATCCTGTATCTGGGTCCCGAAGGCACCCATTCGCACGAAGCCGCCCTGCGCCGCTTCGGCCCGAAGGCCAAGCTCGTCCCGTGCCTTTCGCACCACGAAATCTTTTCGCGCCTCTGCGCCGCGCGCGCCCGACCGCGCCCGCTGGCCATCGTCCCCGTGGAGAATTCCAGCGAAGGGCCCGTCACCCAGACCCTCGACCAGCTCGCCGACCATGCCGCCGTCGGGATTCTCGACAGCTTTTCGCTGCCGGTACCGCAGCATCTGATGGCCCGGCCGGGCACCCGGCTGGCCGGCATCCGCCGCGTCTGCAGCCACCCGCAGGTGCTCGGCCAATGCCGCGCCACCCTGGCCCGCCTGCTGCCGCGCGCGGACCTGATACCCGATTCCAGCACGGCCGTCGCCGCCGGTCGCGCCGCGCAGGATCCGGAAACCGCCGCCATCGCGTCCGATGCCGCCGCCAAGATCCACCGCCTCGCCATCCTGCGAAAAAACATGCAGGACAGCGAAAACAACGTGACGCGCTTTTTCACGCTCACCGCTGGCCCGGCGAAACCCCGCGCGGTCGGCCCGGCGCGCAAGCTCCGCTCGCTCATCTATCTGGTCATCGGCAACCGGCCCGGCGCCCTGCTGCACGTGCTCGCGCCGTTCGACGCCTCGGAAATCAACCTCACCTTCATCCAGAGCCGCCCCTTGACCGGCCGCCCGTGGGAATACGGCTTCTTCATCGAAGCCGCCACGGACTGGCGCTCCGCCTCCGCGCAGGCCGCCTGGCAGCTCGTGTGCGCCTTGTCGGAATCCGGCCGCAAGATCGGCACCTACCCCGTCGCCTGACATGGACGCCCTCTTCCATTTGCGCGACATGATCGCGTCGCTCGACGGACCGCTGGTGGACGACCTCTGCGCGCGGGCCCGCCTGCCCCGGAACGAATCCCTCTACGCGCTGAACGGATCCGCCGCGCCTAGCCTGGAATCTCTCGCCGGGCCGTACGCCGAATCGACGACGCTGGCCGGACGCGTGCTGCTCCTGCGCCCGTTCTACGTCCAGATCCTGCTGGCCGCCCTGTGCGCGCCCGGCGGCGGCGCCGCTGAACGGAACGCCTGCCTCGCCGCCGACATGGCCGGCCTCAATTCGCTCGCGCGGCGGCTGGCCCTCTCCATCCACGTCGCCACCCGGAAGCGCGAAGCGCTCCCGGACGCCCTGCAAACCGCCCTCCGCACCGGCGATCCCGCCCGCGTCGAGCAGGCCATCACGAACCTCGCCGTCGAGTCCGACGTGATCGCCCGCGTGGAAAAGCGCGCGCGGAAGAACGGAGCGCCGGACGAAACGGTCCGCCGCCTGGCCGATCTCTACGCGAACGACATCATCCCCCTCTCGCGCAAAATCCAAGTCCACGGCTTGCTCGCCCAGCCGGCTTGACCCCAGCTGCGCTTTTCCTCGAGGGCACATCTGCGACGGGATGCCCGCCCGGGTCATGTTGAGCGAAGGCTCACCGCGCCGAAGTCGAAACATCTCGGCTTCGCGACAACGGTTGGCCGGCTGCATCATGGCGGAGCTCCCTCGACAAGCTCGGGATGACAGCCATCCACGCCCTCCGCATGATCCCGGGCCAGATTGCGCCGGATCCCCGGCCGCCATTTTCATCGGTTCCGGCCCCTTTTGGGCTTTCCTCCGCCCCCCGGCGCGTGGCATCTTTTTCCGGTTATGAAAAAGACCATCACCATCACGCTCGAAAGCGGCCAGAAGATCCCCTGCCCTTCCCAAACCCTCGTGGGCGAACTGCTCAACGAGCCGAGCGATCCCGCCACGGGCCTGCCCTATCTCGGCGCCTTGGTCAACAACGAGCTGGTCACCTTCGGCTACACCCTCGACATCGATTCGACCGTCCGGTTCGTCACCATGGCCACGCCCGGCGGCATGCAGATCTACGTCCGTTCGCTCTCGTTCCTCCTCGCCAAGTCCGTCAAGGATCTCTATCCCGGCGCGCGGTTTTCCGTCGAGCACGCTCTCGGCCCCGGCCTCTACTGCGAATTCGAAACCAACGGCGTCCGCAGCATCACCCCCGACCAGGCCGAAGCCCTCGAAGCCCACATGCGCGACCTCGTCGCCTCCAACCGCCCCATTCTCCGCCAGCGCATTTCCTACACCGCCGCCATCGAGCAGTTCACGAAGAACGGGCAGGACGACAAGGTCTCGCTCCTGCGCTTCACCAACACCCCCAAGATCGTCACCTACGTCTGCGAGAATTTCTCCGATCTCGCCACCGGCCCCATGACCCGGTCCGCCGGGCCGCTCCAGTTCTTCCGGATCGTCCCCTACCAGACCGGGTTCGTCCTGCAGATGCCGACCTGCGACACCGCCCCGCGCGTGCCCGACTTCAAGCCCATCCACGTCCTCACGGAAACCTTCAAGGAATACAACCGCTGGGGCCGCATCCTCGGCGTCAACACCGTCGGCCGCCTCAACGAAATCATCGCCGCCAATGAAATCCGCGACTTCGTGAAAGTCGCCGAAGCCCTCCACGAAAAGAAGATCGCCGCCATCGCCGACCAGATCGCCTCCAACCCCTCCACCAAGTGGATTCTCATCGCGGGCCCGTCGTCCTCCGGCAAGACCACCTTCGCCAAGCGGCTGGCCATCCAGCTCCGCGTGAACGGCCTGCGCCCCGTGACCCTCGGCACCGACGACTACTTCGTCGACCGCGAGCACACCCCCCGCACCCCCTCCGGCGAATACGACTTCGAGCATCTCCAAGCCGTCGACGTGCCCACCCTCAACCGCGACCTCGCCGATCTCGACGTCGGCCGCGAAATCCAGCGGCCCACCTTCGACTTCCATACGGGGTCCCGCGCGTACAAGGGCAAGACCTTGCGCCTCGACGACGACCAAGTCGTCGTGCTCGAAGGCATCCACTCCCTCAATCCCGAGCTGACCCCCGGCTTGCCCGACGCCCGCAAGTTCCACATCTACATTTCGGCGCTGACCCAGCTCAACCTCGACAACAACAACCGCATACCCACCACCGACAACCGGCTTTTGCGCCGCCTCGTCCGCGACCACCGCTATCGCGGCCATTCCGCCACCCGCACCCTCGAAATGTGGCCGAACGTCGGCCGCGGCGAGCGCACCTGGATCTTCCCCTTCCAAGAAGAAGCCGACGCCGTCTTCAACTCCGCCCTCGACTACGAGCTCGCCATCCTGTCCGTCCTCGCGCGGCCGCTCCTCTCCGAGATCAAGCCCCACCAGCCCGTCTACGCCGAGGCCCGCCGCATGCTCGAATTCCTCTCCCACTTCATTCCGCTGGCCGCCGACGTGCCCCCGCCCGTCTCCATCATCCGCGAGTTCGTCGGCGGATCCGACTTCGACTACTAACGCCTTGCCAAACCCCCTGCGCCGGAGCTAGAGTCCCCACCCGTGATGCCCTCCTACCAGATGGAAGCGATTTTCCTCCGCATCGGCCTCGCCTTGGCCGCCGGCGTGTTGATCGCCATTCCCCCCATCGCCCTGCGCCGGGCCCGCTACGAGCCCTCCCTCCCCAAACGGATCTTCTTCCATCTCCTCGCCCTCGTCGCCCTGATCGGGTTCTGCTTCTACGCCAACTACCTCTGGTCGCGCTTCATTCCGAAAGAACCCGAAACCCCCGTCCCAGTCGCCTATCCCACCGCGCCGGTCGCCCCCGCCGCCCCGCCTTCCGTCCCCTGACCCGCCGACGCGACCGGCGGAAAACGCCCCGTCAATGCTTGATGAGCAGGCGCCGCCAGACGTCCGGTTCCTTGTGCTCCAAAGCGATCACCCAGTGGTTGCGGTCCCGATTGGGGGGCAATTCGATTTGATATTGCTGGGGCGGTTCATCCGGATGCATGACCACCATGACGCTTTCGTCGGGATCGACCGAATTCAATTCCAGGAAGAAGTCGGGCATCACGCTCATCCCCATGAAATTGACGGACACGAAGCCGTCGGAGTTGATCCGGGCGGAGAACGGCATCGGCAACGCTATCGTTTGCCCGCCCACCGGGGTGAAGCGGCTTTCCATCAGGTCGCCATGAATGACTTGCCGCTGGACCAGTTCGGTCTTCAGGGTCTGGCCGGATTTCTTGACCGCCGTGAATCCGCTCGACGACCAGATCAGCTGGCCTTCCTTCACGCCGATCAAGTACGGCGCCACAATCACGAATTGGATCCGCTCGATCGGATCCTCGACGTCGGCCTCCGGAGACAACAGCGTCGTTTTTGCATCGATCGCGACCAAGCAGTACTTCTGGGCGAACGCCCGGAACGCTACAATCCCATCTTTCTGGCGGGGATCGTAGCCGCCGAGTTTCAGTACCTTGGCCAGATAGGCGGGACACTCCTCGGGTATCATCTCCACGGGCGTCGATTGTTCCTCGAACGGAATGTCCTGGATCGTCCCGATCGACGCTCGCAAGCCCAATCCGGCCTTCAGTTCCAGCGACAGGAGCAGCCCCTGCTGATCATCCGTGACCAGCATGCGGTTGCGCGCGGCATCCCAACAGACGGACTCGAGGGTGCTCTCGCTCTCGTACAGCCATTGGATCGTGTCGGTCGTCGGATCCAGCCGATAGATTTTCCCCGCCTCCTCGACCACCAGCGCCGAACCGCCGGGCAAGGCGAACAGCCCTTCGGGCGCACGAAACGTTTTCTTCGACCGGTAGACCCGGACATTGTGCGTCCGCAGATCCAAACAGCCGACGTCGCCCGTGATCTCGCAGGCAAAGAAGGCGACGTTCGCATCGGAGGAAAAACAAACGGCGGAATAGCTGGCCAACGAATCGTTCAGCGGCATCCACCACTCGCCCTGCGCATCGCGATACAGGATCGTCCCACGGAACAAGCCCAGCAAGCCCCCCGCCTGACGATCGCTCGCAAAGGCTTCCATGGTCGATCCGGCGAGAAGCAACTCTCCCGCGGGGCCGACATCCACGGACTCCCAGGCGAAAAGGCTGTCCTCGAGCGGCAACGGAACCACCGTCCCGGCAGGATCCGGATCTTTGTCCCGCAGGTCGAAGGAAATCAAACGGCCGCCGGGAACGTCCTCGACCACGTAGAGCGTTCCGTTTCCGTCCAGCGCGAGGCCCTCCGGCGAACGCAAGCCCGGGGCTTTCTTCCGGCGGGTCCCGCCCTTTTCCTGTTCATACAGCGGAGTCGAATAGTCGAACTGGACCAGCTTGGCCCCGTTGGGCTTGATGCAGACGATCGCGGCCGCGTTTTCTTCCGACACGTAGATGTTGCCGGTGTTCGCATCCCGAACAATGCCGTCGGGGCCGCGAAGGTCCTTGGCGACCGTCGAGACCATTCCGAAGATCTTCGGCGGTCCTGCGTTCGCCTTTTCGGGAGCGGCATTCGTCGTTTTGCCGGCGTCGGCAGGCGCAACCGCGAAGAGCAGAGCGGCGACCATCGCGATCGTCCGGACGCATCCGGGCATGCAACGGTAAGAGCGCGGCGTCCTAGGACGAAAATTTGTTTTCATATTCGCTGCCGACCGAACCATGGGCCGGATAACACCTTGTGGGCCTTGGGATGTTTTTACTCTCTCGCCTTCAACCCGTCAACTTCGACGCCATCCGAAAGGTCCCGGCTTGCCCCCACTTCCTCCATTGGGTATATTGTCGCCATGAAAGGCTCGTTCATTCCGGTGTTTCCATGACGCAAACCGGCATCCGGGCCGAGAAGCCGGCGCCCATGAGCCGATCGGTCGGAAACATCGCGGGGCTTGCCGCCTGCATCGTGGCGGCTTCATGCCTGCGCGCGGCGGCCGAAACCCATTATGTATCCCCCTCCGGCTTGCACATCGCCCCCTATGCGAATTGGGCGGAAGCCGCCACGAACATCCAGGCCGCCATTGCCGCCAGCGAATCCAACGACCTCGTGGTGGTCACGAACGGCATTTACGTGCTGGACGCCACCGTGCGGGTGACCAACCACGTCGTCCTCGCCTCTTGGAGCGGCCGGGATGCGGTTCTCTTGGATGGAAGCGCGTTGCCGGCCGGACAGGATGCCGTTTTCCTCCAGTACGGCACGCTGGACGGCTTCACGGTCAGCAACGCGCCCCGCCACGGAGTGAAAAGCGAATTCGGCGCCATCTACAACTGCCTCGTCACGCACGCCCGGCACAACGGCATCGACAGCTACACGACGCCGCGCCTCGTCGCCGATTCCACGCTGGTCGTCACCAACACGATCGTCCGGAAAAGCGCCACCAACGGCATCTACACCTGCGCGGTCGACACCCGCATCAGCGACTGCGTGATCGCGGAGTCCGCAGGCACCGGCGTCTCCTTGCGCCAAAACGACACCACCGGAACCATCCAAGTGCCGCGGGTCAGCAATTTCCTGATCCGGGCGTCCACGGTGTCCAGCAACCGGAACAGCGGCATCATGCTCGCTTTCTGGGATTACAGCGCAGCCCTGCCCAACGTGTCGGTGCGGATCGAGAACTGCCTGATCGAGAACAACGCCGGCGTGAACGGCGGGGGGGTGGCCGACGCCGGAGGATCAGGCACAGACCGTTCGTCGGGAGTGCAAATCATCCGATCCATTGTCCGGGGAAATACGGCCAGCGCCTCCGGAGGCGGGGTGTATTTCTCGTACAACCGGTTGCCATCCATCCGCCATTCGATCATCGAAAACAACCGCGCGAACATCCAAGGGGGGGGGGTCTTCATGCCGGAGACCTCAAATGGTTCATTGAACAATTGCCTGGTTCGCGAAAATGCATCCACAGACGCGGGCGGCGGGACATGCTTCGGAACTCATATCAACAACACGATCATCAACAATGAGGCGGGCCGAGGCGGAGGCACTGCCTGGGGCAAATGCTACGACTGTATCGTTTATCATAACCGCAGCAAGTCGATTACATATACCAACACATATTTGGGAACTTTTACCTATTCCTGCACCGCCCCATTGGCTTCTGGACTAGGCAACATTTCGGCCCCACCCATGCTTTCCGGTTTTCGAAATTGGCGGCTGGTTCCCGGTTCACCCTGCATCGACGCCGGCAATCTATGGTTGTCCGCAGGCGATTACGATCTGGACGGCGACCCCCGCGTCTGGGGCGGAGGCGTGGACATGGGCTGCGACGAGTTCTACCTCCCCGGCCTAGGCGGACCGTTGACGGTTCTCGTGGAGAGCAGCGTAAACCGTGCGGTGGTCGGCGCCCCGGTTTCGTTCCGATGCAACGTGGAGGGCAAACCGGAATCCTACGTCTGGGAATTCAGCGATGGCTTTGTCGCATCCAACGTATTTTCCCTGGACCGATCGTTTGCCGGTCCGGGCGTGTACATTGCCACCGTCACGGCCACGAACGGGGACGACATCGCGTCCGACTCGGTTTCCGTGGAGATCTTCCCGGGCTATACCAACTACGTCTCCCCGTCGGGATTGCACGTCCCCCCCTTCACCAACTGGGTGGATGCCGCGACGAACATTCAAGACGCCATCGCCGCCAACATTCCCGGCGGCGTGGTGGCGGTCGACGACGGCATCTACGACGTGGGCGGAGTGGCTTGGAACGGCGGACTCACCAATCGGATCGCCATCACGAGCGTCCTGGACGTCGTCAGCCTGAACGGTCCGGCCCACGTGCAGATCGTGGGCGCCGGCCCCTGCGGCGATTCCGCCGCGCGGTGCGCCTACGTCGGGACCGGCGCGCGCCTGATCGGCTTCACGTTGACGAACGGCCACACCCGCGCCGCGGGCGATGAGGACCGGGACCAAAGCGGGGCCGGCGCATGGTGCGAGTCCGGCGGGATCGTGGAGAACTGCGAAATCCGAAACAATACCGCGGTTCAATGGGGCGGCGGAATTAACAACGGAGAGGTGCGCCATTCCACCCTGTGCGCCAACGTCGCCTTGCACGGCGGCGGCGCTCATGCAGCTCGGCTGACGCGCTGCGTCCTATCCAACAACGTGGCCATCGGCGAAGGAGGCGGCGCCTATGGAGGAACCAATGAAAACGTGTTGTTGATGAACAACCTGGCGGAGTTCGGAGGCGGCGCCGCCAGGTCTCTGCTCAACCACGCAACCGCGGCCAGCAACCATGCCATTCAATCCGGCGGCGGCGTATATCGGGGAGTCGTCAGCAATTCCATCCTCTATCTCAATTCTGCGGACGCGGGCTGGTCCAACTACTTCAACTCCATCTGCCGGTACACCTGTACGGCGCCCGATCCGCAATCCATCGGCAACGTCGTGGCGGACCCCCTCTTCGTCGATGTCCCCAACGGCATTTTTCGTTTGCAGCGCGATTCGCCGGCCGTGGACTCCGCCCTCGCCACCGGCTTGGGCGTGGATCTGCTGGGCGTGGCGCGGCCGTTGCCGGGAACGCCGGGCAGCCTCGCCGCACCGGACATGGGCGCCTACGAGCACACGACCGCCCACTACGTCGCCCCCGGCGGCGGGCACGTGCCGCCTTTCGCCACCTGGACGGATGCCGCCAACGATTTGCAGTCGGCCATCGACGACGCCGATCCGCTGGACGTGGTGTTCGTTTCCAACGGCGTCTACGGTGCCGGCGGACGCGTGCGCCACGGCGGGCTGACCAACCGGGTGGTCGTCGACAAGCCCATCCGGTTGGAGGCCGTCCAAGGCCACGCCGATACCGTGATCGAAGGGAGCGGGCCCATCGGCGACGCGGCGGTCCGCGGCGTCTTTCTAGGAACCCATGCATCGTTGGTCGGCTTCACGGTGCGGGACGGAGCCACGAGGGCGGCCGGCGACGCGACGTTCGAGCAAAGCGGCGGCGGCATCTGGTGCGAAGCGGATGCCGTCGTTTCCAACTGCGTCGTCTCCTCCAATTCGGCGAATGCGTTCGGCGGCGGCGTCTACGGCGGACAACTGGTCAACTCCTTCGTGAATGCCAACGCCGCGGCGCAAGGCGGCGGCCTGGCGCGCGGCGCAATCGCTTTCAGCACGGTCACGGAAAATAGCGCCGAGAACGGCGGCGGGGTCTACGAGGGGACCGGACGCTGCAGCATCGTCTATTTCAACGCGGCCTCGGGCGCCGGACCCAACGTGCTGGGCGGCGCATGGGAGGCCTGCTGCGTCACCCCCGACCCCGGAGGGGCTGGACACGTCACCAACGATCCGGGTTTTCTCGCTTCCGGCGATTACCGGCTGGGGCCCGGTTCGCCGTGCATCGACGCGCTCCCCCTCGCGACGCCGGCCCCGGGCAACGATCTGGCCGGCGTTCCCCGGCCATTGGACGGGGATGCAAACGGCGCGGCGACATTCGATATCGGTGCGCAGGAGTATGTCCACGCAACCGCGGACACGGACGGCGAGGGCTTGAGCGATTCCGATGAAATCCACGTTCACGGCACGAACCCGCTGCTGCAGGATACGGATGGCGAGGGACAGTCGGACCGGGTGGAAGTCATCGCCGGCACGGATCCGCTGGATCCCGGGAGCCTCTTCGCCATCCTCCAAATGGCAACCGGAACGGAGGGGCAAATCATCTCCTGGCCGGGCCGGGCCAACCGCCTGTACACGATCGTCGCGACGGACGACTTGACCGGCGGAACGACGAATCAATGGAACTACACCGATCGACCGGGGTTGGATGGCGCCATGTCGTTCACGAACGACTTGTCGGCGCGGATCCAGATCTTCGGCGTAAGCGTGCGCCTCGCCCCCTGACGATCTCGCCGCGTCCCCGCAACCGACCTCCTCTTCTGGATTGAAATCTCCGCCGGGAATCCCCACAGTTGCGGCCATGCATTCCGAATACGAATTTTCCTCCGTCGATGCCGCCGACCGCCGGGGCTTTCCGTCCCTGCTGGTCGTCATGCTGGGCTTCACGTTCTTCTCCGCGAGCATGTGGGCCGGAGCCACCCTCGGCAACGGGCTGCGCGCGCCGGCGTTCCTGGTGGCGGTGCTGGCGGGAAATCTGCTGCTGGGCGCCTATACGGGCCTGCTGGCGCATATCGCCGCCCGGACCGGGCTTTCCACGCACCTGCTCGCCCGCCGGGCGTTCGGCCAGAAGGGCGCCATCCTGCCTTCGCTGCTGCTGGGCGTAACGCAAGTGGGCTGGTTCGGCGTGGGCGTCGCGATGTTCGCCCTGCCCGTCGCACAGATGTTCCCGGGCTTCCCCCGATTGGCGCTTCTGGCTATTTCCGGCGCGTGCATGACGCTGACGGCGTATTACGGCATCAAATCCCTGACGATCTTGTCCATCATCGCGGTGCCGGCCATCGCGCTGCTGGGCTCGGCCTCCATGGCCAAGGCGTTCCACGATTTCGGCGGCGTCGCCGCCTGGTTCGCGATGGAACCGGGCGCGCCGCTCTCGCTCACGGCCGCCATCGGCATCTGCGTGGGCTCGTTCATTTCGGGAGGGACGCTGACGCCGGACTTCACCCGCTACGCCCGGACGCCGAAGATTTCCGTTTCCGCCACGGTGATCGCGTTCCTGCTGGGCAACTCGCTGATGTTCCTGTTCGGCGCGGTAGCCTCGGCGTTCTACCAGACCAACGACATCTCGCTGGCGCTGAAAGCCCAGGGTCTGATCGCCGTCGCCGTGCTGGTGCTGGGCCTGAACATCTGGACGACGAACGACAACGCGCTCTACGCCGCCAGCCTCGGCTTCGCCACGCTGACGCACCTGCGCAAGCGGAGTTTCGTGCTGATCAACGGTTTCCTTGGCACGGTCTTCGCCACGGCGGCCTACAACCATTTCGTCCCGTGGCTCAATCTCCTCAATCTGATGCTACCTTCCATCGGCGCGATCCTGATCCTGGACTATTTCGTGATTCGCCGGCGCGCGCCCGAAGCCGCGACCGAGGCTGGGATCCGCTGGGCGGCGGTGATCGCGTGGGCCTGCGGATTCTGCGCGGCGAAGTTTTTGCCGGGCATTCCGCCGCTAAACACCGTGCTGGCCGCCTCGGCCGCCTATCTGCTCTTGGCCCGGCGTCCCCAGGCTTAGTTCCATTTCTTTGACTTGCGCCCCCGTCCGGCGTATCGTCGCCGCCTCGATGAATGCCCATCTGCCAGCCGACTACCACACCCACACGCGGCTTTGCCGCCATGCGGGCGGCGATCCCATCGACTATGCCCGCGCGGCGGCCGCGCGCGGCATTCCCGAAATCGCCTGCACCGACCACATCCCCTTTCCCAACGACCCCCATCCGTCCATCCGCATGGCGCGCGAAGAGTTCGCCGTCTATCTGGGCTTGGTGCACGACGCCCAGCAGTCCGGGTGCTGCGGCGTCCTGCTCGGCATCGAAGCCGACTACCAGCGCGATCTCGTCCATGGCCATATCCAGTCCGTACTGGATTCCGCCGATTTCGACGTCGTCCTCGGATCGCTCCACACCGGCCCGTTCTGGGATCTCGCGCCCGGCGATCCGACCGCCACCCCCGA
>CAZECJ010000007.1:0-49141 GCA_964510645.1 uncultured Verrucomicrobiota bacterium
CGGCCGACGTCGATCCGGATTTCCTGCACAGCGTCCTGCTGGCGCGCGAGGCGCTCGGATCGACCGCCGTCGGCGACGGCGTGGCAGTGCCGCATCCCCGGAGTCCGATCCTGCTGCGCGTGCCGACGGCGTTGGTCACGCTGTGCTTCCTTGAAACACCCATCGATTTCGGCGCGTTCGACGGCAAGCCGGTGCACGTGCTGTTTTCCGTGATCAGTCCGACCACGCGCGCGCATCTGCACCTGTTGTCCATGTTGGCGTACGCCTTGCGCGATCCGGCCTTCAAGGAATGCATGCTCCAGCGCGCGGGATCGGAAGAGATCTTGGCGGCGGCCCGGCGCATCGAAGCCGCCGCGGCCACGAAAAAGTAAGCCAGCGGCGCATGTCTCCGGAACCATCCATCTTGCTATTCGTTTTGCTGGGCGCCCTTGGGTTGCTCTTGGCCAGCGGCGCCGCTTCGGCCTGGGCTGGGCGCCGATCCGAGCGGATCTCCGTTTGGCTGGGCGTTTCGGGTGCGGTCGCGGCGTGTCTGGCCGGGTTGGGCGCGGTCTTGGCTGCCTTGGTATTCCGCGCGGATGCCTTGCGTTCGTTTCCGTGGAGCATGCCCTACGGCGCCTTTACGGTCGGGATCGATCCCCTGAGCGCGCTCTTTCTCATTCCGACGTTTATTCTGTCCGGCTTGGCGGCGATCTACGCCGTCGGATATTTCCGGCCGTGGAACGGACGCAATCCCGGGCGGTTCTGGCTGTTCTACAATGCGCTGATTGCCAGCATGGCGCTCGTACTGTTGGCGCGGAACGGCGTGCTGTTCCTCGTCGCCTGGGAAGCGATGTCGCTGGCGTCCTTTTTCCTGGTGATCCATGACGACGCGGCGGAGGGCGTCCGGGAAGCGGGCTGGACCTATCTGGTGGCGACCCACATCGGTACGGCGTTCTTGCTGGCGATGTTCATCTGGCTGGGGCGCGGCGGAGGCTCGCAGGATTTCGCGGCGTTTGCGGCTCCCGCGGGTTCGGCGGGCGGGCTGTTTCTGCTGGCGCTGATCGGATTCGGCACGAAGGCGGGACTGGTTCCGTTCCACGTATGGTTGCCCGAAGCGCATCCGGCGGCGCCGAGCCCGGTATCGGCGGTGATGTCGGGCGTGATGATCAAGACGGGCATCTATGGCATCGTTCGCTCGCTGGTCCTTCTGGGGACCGTCCCCGTTTGGTGCGCGTGGCTCGTACTGGGGCTGGGGGCCGTGTCGGGCGTGCTCGGCGTGCTGTTTGCGCTGGCGCAGCGAGATATCAAGCGCCTGCTGGCCTATTCCAGCGTCGAGAACGTCGGCATCATCGCGATGGGCCTCGGACTGGGCATGCTGGGGACCTGTTGCGGAGCGCCGGCCGTCGCGGCGCTGGGATTCGCCGGAGCCCTGCTGCACGTGCTGAACCACGCGATGTTCAAGGGCCTGCTCTTTCTCGGCGCGGGGTCGGTGGTGCATGCGGCCGGAACGCGGAACCTCGAGCGGCTCGGGGGTTTGTTCCAGCGCATGCCTTGGACGGGAACGGCCTTTCTGGCCGGGTCGATCGCGATTTGCGGGCTGCCGCCGTTCAACGGATTCGCCGGCGAATTCCTGATCTACCTGGGTTCTTTCAAAACTCTGCTCGCGCCGGGACCGGTGGCACTGGGCGGATTGGTGGCCGTGGTCGCCTTGGCGCTGATTGGCGGATTGGCGGCGGCGTGTTTTACCCGGGCGTTTGGAATCGCCTTTCTCGGCGAGCCTCGCTCGCCGGAAGCCAAAGAGTCCCATGAGGTGGCGGTTTCGATGCGCGGGCCAATGTTCGCGTTGGCCGCGCTCTGCCTCGCCATCGGATTGGGCGCGGGCGCGGCGGTGCGGATCTTGGAACCGGCGGTGGCGATGTTGTCCGGTTCCGCGGCGGCGGCTTCCGGCGGGGACTCCGCCCCGTGGTTGTTCCCGATCGCCTGCGGGGCGGTGTTGCTGCTGTTGCCGGCGTTGGTCGGGGTCTTGGCCCTCGTGCGCCGCCGCCTGTTGGCGGGGCGTTCCGTGCGCACCGCCGTCACGTGGGATTGCGGCTATGCGGTTCCGGCCGCGAGCATGCAATACACGGCCACGGGCTTTGCCCAGCCCTTGACGCATGGCGCCGCGGCCATCCTGCGGCCGCAAGTCGAATGCCATTTGCCGGAAGGTATCTTTCCCGTTGCCGCGGCGTTCCGTTCCGAAACGCCGGACCTCGCGAGGGAACGCCTGTTCGATCCGTGGTTCCGGGGAATGGCGAACGGGTTGGGCCGCCTGCGCTGGCTGCAACAGGGGCGGGTGCATTGGTACGTGCTGTACATCGTCGTGGTTTTGGTGGTTTTGCTGACATGGGCGCTCCGGTCATGACCGTCGCCTCCATGCTCCATCCGCTCTTGGCCGTTTTGCTGGCGCCGCTGCTGCCGGGCGTGATCAACCGCACCAAGGCGTTTTTCGCGGGTCGCCGCGGACCGCCCTTGTTGCAGACGTACTTCGACTTGTGGAAACTGTTCCGCAAAGGGGCGACCTACAGCCGGACGACGACCTGGATTTTCCGCGCGGGCCCGCTCGTAAATTTCGCCTGCCTGCTGGCGGCGCTGGCCGTGGTTCCGCTGGGCCGCGTGGCCGCGCCGCTGCCGTTCGCCGGCGATTGGATCCTGTTGGCCTATCTGCTCGGACTGGGCCGGTTTTTCACGGTGGTCGCGGCCCTGGACGTCGGCTCGAGCTTCGAGGGCATGGGCGCGAGCCGCGAGGTGCAGTTCGCGGTATTCGCGGAGCCGGTCCTGCTGGTCGGGCTGGCCGCGCTGGCGCGCCGAGCGCAAGAGCTTTCGTTGACGCCAATGTATGCAGGGCTGTCGCTTTCCGCGTGGTCGCATGCGCTGCCGCTCCTGGCGCTGCTGGCGGCGGGCTTCTTCATTCTGTTCTTGTCGGAAAACTGCCGCATTCCCGTGGACGATCCCAACACCCATCTCGAACTGACCATGATCCACGAGGTCATGGTGCTGGACCACGGAAGCGTGGATTTCGGATTCGTGCAGTGGGGTTCGGCCCTGAAGCTGTGGGTGCTGGGGGCGCTGCTGGTCGGGTTGTTCCCGCCGGGGCCATTGGGTCATCCGCTGGCGGATTTGGCGGCCGGCGTCGCGGGGATGCTGGCTTTGGCGGTGGCCACGGGCGTGGCGGAATCGATCATGGCGCGCGTGCGGTTGCTGCGCGTGCCCCAATTGCTGGTGGGTGCGGGCGTGCTTTGCGCCTTGGGACTGTTGTTGACCTTCCGGTGACCGCATGGAAAACGTCATCGACATCCTTTTAGTCTTCCTGGTGCTGACGGATCTGGTTTTGCTGGGTTCGAGCCGGCTGCGGAACGCCATCCGCATCGTCGCGCTGCAGGGGCTGATGCTGGGGCTGCTGCCGCTGCTGGCGCATCGCCAGGGCATCGTCTGGCACGCGGTCTTGCTGGGAGCGGGCAGCGCGCTTCTCAAGGGCTTCGTGTTCCCGTCCCTGCTGAACCGCGCCTTGCGCGAGACCAACGCGAGCCGCGAGATCGAGCCGTTCGTCGGCTATATCGCGTCGCTGCTGATCGGGGTGGGGGCGTTGGCGCTGTCCTTCGCTTTCGGCGCCCGCCTGCCGCTGCCCTGGGCGGCGCCCTCGCAATGGATGGTGCCGGCGGGCCTGTTCTCGGTCTGGACGGGCTTGTTTATGATCGTGGCGCGCCGGAAGGCCATCACGCAGGTGCTCGGCTACGTCGTGATGGAAAACGGGATTTTCGCGCTGGGCATGGTGCTGGTGGAGGCCATGCCGCTGCTGGTCGAACTCGGCGTGCTGCTGGATATTTTCGTGGCGGTGTTCGTCATGGGCATCATCGTGTTCCACATCAACCGCGAATTCGACCACATCGATTCGGATCAGCTGGAAGCGCTGAAGGAACGGGCGCCATGATCTGGACGCTCATCTGCCTGCCGCTGCTGGCCGCGGGGGCCTCCATGCTGATTCGCCCGGACCGGATCCGGCGCGCGCTGCTGGTGGCGACGGCCGCGGCGCACGCGGCGCTGACGGCGCTCTGCTGGATCGCGCCGCCGCCCGTCGCGCCGGGCGCCTGGGTGGGGCTCGACGCGGCCGGACGGCTGTTCCTGG
Source organism: uncultured Verrucomicrobiota bacterium (assembly GCA_964510645.1). Lineage (GTDB taxonomy): Bacteria > Verrucomicrobiota > Kiritimatiellia > CAIQIC01 > Lenti-01 > Lenti-01. Next base: position 4,142 of record CAZECJ010000007.1, read on the forward strand.
GCATATCGAGCCTGCTGTTCCTGGCGGTGGCGATCTATGCCGCGCACAGCCTGAGTCGCGAGGCGCACGGGCGGCAAATGGAGGAAGATACGGGTTCCGTCTTCGTGAACGCGCCGGAGGCGGTCTTCACCGCCTGCCTGCTGGCGTTCCTGTCCACGATGACGCTGGTGGTCGCCAGCCGCCATCTGGGGCTGCTCTGGGTCGCCGTGGAAGCGACGACGCTGGCCACGGCGCCGCTGATCTATTTCCACCGCCAACCGAGCTCGTTGGAAGCGACCTGGAAATACTTGCTGGTCTGTTCCGTGGGCATCGCGCTGGCGCTGCTGGGCAATTTCCTGCTGGTGGTGGCGTCGGCGGCGGCCGATGGTTCGGACGGTTCGCTGCTGGTGACGGATCTGGTCGCGCGGGCGGCGCAGTTGCGGGCGCCGTGGCTGAAGGCCGCCTTCGTGTTCCTGCTGGTCGGCTACGGCACCAAGATGGGATTGGTGCCGATGCATACCTGGCTGCCCGATGCGCACAGCGAGGCGCCGTCGCCCGTTTCCGCGTTGTTGTCGGGGGCGTTGCTCAATTGCGCGTTTTTGGGCATTTTGCGCGCTCATTCCATCTGCGCGGCGGCGGGACTGGGCGATTTCAGCGGATCCCTGCTGGCGGGGTTCGGACTTCTCTCGATGGTGGTGGCCGCCGCGTTTCTCGCGAACGCCGTCGATTACAAGCGGATGCTGGCGTATTCGAGCGTGGAACACATGGGCCTGCTGGCGCTGGGCGCGGGCCTGGGCGGGGCCGCGCTGTACGGCGCGATGCTGCACGCCGTGAACCATTCCGCGGTGAAGGCTGGGCTCTTCCTGCTGGCGGGCAACTTCCTCGCCGCTTACCGAACGAAGTCCATCGCGCGCGTCGGCGGAGGCATCCGGCGCCTGCCGGCGAGCGGCCTGTTGTGGCTGGCGGGTCTTTTCGCGATCACCGGTTCGCCGCCGTTCGGCACCTTCGCCAGCGAATTCACGATGCTGCGGGAAGCGTTCGTGCAGGGCAAGGCGGCGATCGCAATCGTCGCGTTGGCCGCGCTGGCCGTGGCGTTCGCCGGAATGTCGAAGGCCTTTCTCGGCATGTCGCTGGGCCGGCCGCCGGAGGCGGCCCCGGCGGAGCAGGAAGCCGCCCCGGCCATTTGGCCCCCGCTGGCGCTGCTGACCGTTTCGCTGGCGCTGGGCCTCTGGATCCCGCAGGGTTTGCAGTCGGCGCTGGAGCATGCGGCGCGATTGCTCGGAGGCGGCGCGCCATGAGCATATTGACGTTTCGCCATCTGGAAAAAGTTCCCTCCGCTCAGATCCCGGTGCTGCCGATCGACGCTTTTCGCCGCGCGGTTCTCGACGCGGTGGCCGAAGGCGACCGCCTCGTTGCGTTCCATGGGGTGCCCCAAGCCGACGGCGTTCTCCGCCTCGTCGCGGTGCTGGCCCACGATCGCGACGGCGAATTGCGCGCCGTGGCGACGGATCCCGGCGAATCCTATCCCGCGCTGGCGCCGGAGTGTCCTCAGGCGGCCGGGTTCGAGCGGGAAATCGCGGAGCAATGGGGCGTGAAGCCCCTGGGCCATCCGTGGCTCAAGCCGCTGCGGTTCCACCGCTCGTATCGTCCGGGCCATGACGCCTGGGGGCGGTCGGGCGACGCCCCCCCGACTCCCTCCGCGATGGATTATTTCCGCGTGGAAGGCGAGGGCATCCATGAGGTAGCGGTGGGGCCGGTGCACGCCGGCATCATCGAGCCCGGCCATTTCCGTTTCCAGTGCCACGGCGAACAAGTGCTGCATCTGGAGATCTCGCTGGGCTACCAGCACCGCGGCGTCGAGCGCGCGCTGCTCGGCGGTCCGCATCCGCGCACGATCCACCACATGGAGACGCTGGCGGGCGACACGACGATCGGCCACGCGCTGGCCTACGCCCAGGCGGTGGAAGCGCTGGCCGGTTGCCGCGTGCCGGCGCGGGCGCAGGCGTTGCGGGCGGTCGCGCTCGAACTGGAGCGCCTCGCCAACCATACGGGCGATCTGGGGGCCTTGGCGGGCGACGTGGGCTTCCTGCCGACGTCTTCCTTCTGCGGGCGGCTGCGCGGCGATTTCCTGAACATGTCCGCACTCCTGTGCGGCAGCCGGTTCGGGCGCGGGTTCGTGCGCCCCGGCGGCGTCGCGTTCGACGTGGATGCCGCCTTGCTTGCCGATCTGCGCGGGCGCCTGGACGCGACCTTCCGCGACGTGGGCGGCGCCGCGCACCTCCTGTGGGAAACGCCTTCGGTGATGGCGCGCTTCGAAAACACCGGAACGGTTTCGACGGAAATCGCCGTTGAACTGGGCTTGGTCGGACCGGCGGCGCGGGCCAGCGGCCGCGAAATCGACGTCCGCCGCGATTTTCCCTCGGGCATCTATCGGTTTGCACAGCTGCCGCTTTCGGCCGTCGATACCGGCGACGTGTTCGCGCGGGCCTACGTGCGCTGGATGGAAATCCAGCGCTCCGTCGATTTCATCCGCGGCCAGATCGCGTCGCTTCCGGTCGGAGCGGTGCGCGCGTCGTGCGGTCCGTTGGCGCCGGACACGACCGTCGTCTCGCTCCAGGAAGGTTGGCGGGGCGAGATCGCCCACGTGGCGACCACGGATGCGGCTGGGCGCTTTGCCCGCTACAAGGTGGTGGATCCGTCGTTCCACAACTGGCTGGGACTGGCGCTGGCGCTGCGGAATCAGGAAATCTCGGACTTTCCGCTCTGCAACAAGAGCTTCAACCTTTCCTACTGCGGGCACGACCTATGATCCGGGCACTTCTCGAACGCTGGCGCCAAAAACACCGCACGGTGGCCTATCCCGCGAAGCCCCCGACGATTCCCGAGCGCTATCGCGGCGAGCCGGAACTCGCGCCGGAGAAATGCGCGCCCGGCTGCTCCGCCTGCGTTGCGGCGTGTCCTGTCGGCGCGATTTCGCTAGAAAACGGCGCGCCGCGTATCGATCTGGGCCGGTGCCTGTTCTGCGGCGATTGCGCGGCGGCGTGTCCGCAGGGAGCGATCCGCTTCACGCGCGACCATCGCGTGGCCGCGCGCCGCAGGAGCGAGCTCGTGGCCGGCACGTCGGAACGGCGACTCGCCCAGGCCCTCGATGAGAAGATGAAAAGCCTTTTCGGCCGCTCGCTGAAATTGCGGCAAGTTTGCGCCGGCGGTTGCGGCGCGTGCGAAGCCGACACCAACGTGCTGAGCACGGTCGTGTTCGATCTGGGGCGCTTCGGCATCCAGTTCGTGGCCTCGCCGCGGCACGCCGACGGGCTGCTGGTCACGGGTCCGGTGACGGAAAACATGTCGCTGGCGCTGAAGAAAACCTACGACGCGCTGCCCGAGCCGCGGATCGTGATCGCCGTCGGCGCCTGCGCGATTTCGGGCGGTCCCTACGCCGGTCACGCCGAGGTGCGCAATGGCGCGGACGCCGTCGTGCCCGTGGATCTCTACATTCCCGGGTGCCCGCCGCATCCCGTCGCGATTCTCGACGGCCTGCTGCGTTTGCTGGGCCGACTGGAAGGCGCCCGCTAGAGCATTTCCATATATTATGTAGCTCGCCAAGGAGGGCGGGTCCACCTACGATAGGCGCATGAAATCCATACCTGTGCCGGTTCGAGAACGCATCCTGAAACAGTATGAGCGCGGCAAGGGGACGGCGGAGATCGCATTTGCGTTCGGTTACTGCGTGCGGCGGTTCGGCGGGTGCGCCAGCAATTCGCGGCCCGCGGGACGCTGGAGCCCCAAACCCACTTGTGCGGCCGCAAGACCATTCTGACCGAACCGCGCAAAACCCGCCTGCAAAAGCTGGTGGCCGAATGTCCCGACGCCACGCTGGCTGAACTGGGGACCCAGTTGGACCGGCCGTTTGGAACGTCGACGGTCGATCTGTGGTTGCGCCGCCTGGGGCTGAGCTATAAAAAAACGATGCACGCCGCCGAGCAGCAAAGGCCCGACGTGGCCGAACAACGGAACCGGTGGCACGAACGGCTCTCCGCCGTGCCCGGCGCCCGGCTGTTGTTCGTGGATGAAAGCGGCGCCAACACCAAAATGGCCCGCCGGGGCGGTCGAACGGCCATCGGCAAGCGCCTGGTCTGCCATGTTCCCTTCGGCCGATACGAACCCCAGACGCTCATCGCCGCCGTGAGGTTGGACGGCGTTCGGGCGCCGTGGGTGTTCTCGGGAGCCATGAACGGTGAGATGTTCTTGGCCTGGGTCCGGCAAGGACTGGCGCCCACCTTGCAACCGGGGGATTGGGTGATCATGGACAATCTGGCCACCCACAAGGTCGCCGGCGTGCGGGAAGCCATAGAGGCCGTCGGCGCCTACCTGCTGTATTTGCCTCCCTATTCCCCCGACTTCAATCTCATCGAGAACATGTGGAGCAAAATCAAGCAGCACCTGCGCAGCCTGGCCCCCCGCACGGCCGAAGATCTCCTCCGCGCGGCGGCGGCGGCTTTCGCCGCCGTCTCCACGGCCGACTGCCAAGGGTTTTTTTACATGCTCAATACGCTATATGATTAATGGAAATGCTCTAGATTCTTCGTTTCCGGGCTAAACCATCCCCAATGGAGTGCTCCGGCGCGACCGGGACGCGTTTTTATTCGAATTCAGCCGCGATTCCCAATTATGATATTTATAAATAACATATATGGTATTTATAAATATCATAATCGGTCACACCTGTCCGGTTTAATTTTTAGAAACAACGATTATGGCCATATATCACAAGGGTGAAACACCTGTTGGCTGATTTTCCGATTTCAATTTGAATCGCACATTGCGCACGCTTCTCCTCCCATGGCCGCCGAGGAGGGGAAGCGATGAACAAAGAGAGAACCGTATTCAGCCAGCTGATGGACTTCGTTCCATCGCACGAGTTTGACCGCTGTGTCAGACAATATCAGGGCGACAAGGGCAACCGCAGCTTGAGTTGCTGGACCCAGTTTCTGATCATGGCCTTTGCCCAGTTGACGGGCCGACGGAGCCTTCGGGACATCGAGACCTGTCTGCGGGCGGTCGGCGCCAAGCTGTACCACGCCGGCGGAAGCCAATGAAAAGAGGGACTGGCGAATATTCGGAGACTTCGCGCAAGTCTTGATTCGCCAGGCTACTACCCTTTACTCCGGTGAACCGCTGGGCGCCGATTTGCAGGGCGCAGCCTATGCCTTGGATTCCACGACCATCGATCTCTGTTTAGCCTTGTTCCCGTGGGCGAAGTTTCGAACGACCAAGGCGGGAGTCAAAATGCACACGCTTCTGGATTTGCACGGCAGCTTTCCCGCCCTTGTCATCATGACTCCGGCCAAGGTTCATGACGTCAACATCCTGGACAAACTGGCCTTTGAGCCCGGAGCCGTTTATGTCATGGACAGAGCCTATATCGATTTCGACCGGTTGCACCGCATCCACAGGTCGTCGGCGTTCTTTCTCACCCGCACCAAAGCCAATTTCCGGTTCCAACGGCGATACTCGGCGCCCGTGGACAAAAGCCTCGGCATCCGCTTTGACCAAACGATCTTCCTGACCGGCCCGCGGTCCGCACAACAATATCCGGACACTCTCCGGCGCATTGGATACGTCGATCCCGACACCGGCAAGAGGTTGGTATTCATGACCAACCACATGGCCGCAACCGCTCCCGCCATGGCTCAGCTCTATCGCTGCCGGTGGCAGGTCGAACTGTCCTTCAAATGGATCAAGCAGCATCTTCGAATGCATTCTTTCTATGGAACCTCCGGCAACGCCGTGAAAACCCAGATCTGGATTGGCGTGTCCATTTACGTGCTGATTGCCATCCTGCGCAAACAACTGCGCCTGCCGCACAGTCTCTACACGATTCTACAGATTTTGAGCGTGTCGCTTTTCGAGAAAACCCCCATTGTACAAGCGCTTTCGCTCAGCCCGCTGCAAAGTTGCGCTTCGGATGAGCACAATCAGCTGTGTTTACGGGGGATTTAAACCGGACAGGTGTGATAATCGGTTTCAAACGCAACTACCGCGAAAACGGGCTTGGTCGCCAGAGATCGACCGCGGACGTGAGCTAGGTCTTGGCGGGAAAGAGCACGCGGAAGGTGGAGCCCTTTCCGAGCGCGGTTTTCACCTGGATGGCGCCCTTGTGGCCGCGCACGATGCCGAGGACGGCCGGCAGGCCTAATCCGCGGCCCGTGAACTTCGTGCTGTAGAAGGGTTCGAAAATCTTGCCGAGCTGGTCGGTCGAAATGCCGGACCCGTCATCTTTCACGTCGATATGGACGTAGGTTCCCGGCGGCAGCGCCGCATGAGGCCATAAGGGCAGCGCCGGCAGCTGGTGGCTGTCCAGCACCCCCGCCGACAGCTCAACTGCGCCAGGCCGGTTTTCCATGGAATCCACCGCATTGGCGACGAGATTCATGATCACTTGGCGCACCTGGCCCTCGTCGGCTTCGATGGCGGGAAGCGCCGGGGGCACGTGGAGCTGAACGGCGGCATGCGGCGGCATCGACGTGCGGATCATCTGCATGGTCCGGTGCAGCATGGCCGCCACATCGACGGATTCGATGACGAATCGGCTTTGGCCGGAGAAGGCCAGCATCTGCTGGATGAGTTCCGCCGCCCGCCGGGTGGAAACCCCCGCCGCCAAAATGTCGTCGCGGACCGGCGATTCCTTCGGCAGCGCCATCACGGCCAGATCGAGATTGCCCATGATGGCGGCCAGCAAATTGTTGAAATCGTGGGCGATGCCGCCGGCGAGCAAGCCGAGGCTCTCAAGTTTTTGCGCCTCGAGCATCCGGCGGTCGCAGGTCCGCCGCTCCTCTTCGGCGGCCTTCCGGTCGGAGATGTCGCGCACGCTGACGATCAAGCGGCGATTCGGACCAAACTTCACGTGGCGGACGTTGATCTCCACCCAGAAGGTATGGCCATCGCGGTGCATGGCGCTCCATTCGAAGATTTGCGGACCGGCGGTGCAGGCCTTGCGCATCCATTGGCGGGCATCCTCCAGCGAATAGGGCGGGGCGTCGGCAGACATCATGCCGATGCCCGTGGACAGCACTTCCTCCCGGGTGGCGTACCCATACATCTCGAGCATGCGGCGATTGACGTCGAGCACCTGGCCGGTTTCGGCATCGTGGATGAACAGGGCGTCGTTGATCGAGTCGAAGACCGAGGCGAAGTATTCCCGCGAGGCGCGAAGATCGGCCGTCTTGGACCGGACGCGGAAGGAAAGGATCGCGTTGAGGGCGGCCAGCGCCAGGATGACGCCCACAACCAGCAAAAGATAAGGTCCCCACTGGCGCGCGATTTCCCGCAGCAGAAAGGGGGAGCCCATCCACTTCCGATCGATGGCGCGATACTCGCGCGGCGAAATCCGGCCGAATCCGCTTTGCACCAGATTCAACAGATCTGCGCGGTTTTTTTGGATCGCGCGGTGGAATTCGCCCGTATAGAGCACCATGGACTCGTTGAAATCGTTCGCAATGCCGTTCTTGTACATGAAGAATACCGCGGCCGGCTGGTCCACCGAGAACACCTTGATTTCCTTGTTTTTGGCGGCTTGGATGATGGCTTCATAGCTGGGATATTCCTGCAGCGTATCGATGCCATGGCTGGCGAGGTGCCCGATGACCGCGTCGCCGGCCTTAACGCCGACGGTGAATCCTTTCAGGGAGTCAACGTCGCCGATGCCCGTTAGCGTCTTGTGGGTATAGATCGGCACTTGGATCCGGGCATAGGGGGGGGTGAAATCGTAGAGTTGGGCGCGCTCGGGCGTCAGAAACACCGTGTCGAGGACGTCGGCTTTTCCTTCCCGCATGAATTGCTGGGCCTTGCTCCATTCCATGGCCTGCAGGACGACTTTTGTGCCCGTTTTCTTTTCCCACAGCGCCCATTGGTCGGGCAGGATGCCTTTCAAGTTGCCATCCGCGCCGACGAAGACATAGGGCGGGTAGTTGTCGTCGAGCGCGACCACCAGCGGGCGCGGGTTGGTTCCGACCTGGCCTTGCGCCGCGCCGGAACCGCTGGACAACGCAAGCCCCGCCAGCGCCAGACCGGCGAGAGCAGTCGAGGAGCGCGCGGCGAAAAAGCGGGTGTTCATGGCGCGTCCGATCCCAGTTGGCCGATGTTATCCTTCAAAATCTGGGCCGAATGGGCCAGTTCCTGCATTTCTTCGGGGGTGAGGCGGGCTTCGATGATCTCCTCGATGCCGCCCGCGCCGACCACGCAGGGGATGCCCAGCGTGACGTCGTGCAGGCCGTATTCGCCTTCGAGCGGCGCGGATACGGTCATGACGCGCCGCTCGTTGCGGAGGATGGCGCGGACGATCTGCGTCAGGGCCATGGCGACGCCGAAGCTGGTCGAGCCCTTGTAGCCGATGATGTGGTAGGCCGAGCGCCGCACCTGCTCGAGGATCTGCGGGCGGCGGTGGATGAAGTCGCACTTACGGCAGACGGAGCAGTAGTCGTCCATCGGCAGGCCGCCCACGTGTACGAGCGACCAGGCGGCGAATTCGCTGTCGCCATGCTCGCCGAGGATGGAGGCGTGCACGTTCTGCGGGGAAATGCCGCAATGCTCCGCCAGCAGCCAGCGGAACCGCGCCGAATCCAGCACGGTGCCCGACCCGAGGATGCGCCCGCGCGGCCAGTTTGTGCGGAGGCGCGCGACATGCGTGAGGATGTCCACCGGATTCGTCGCGATCAGCACGATGGCGTCGGGATTGACCGATTGGACGGCGACGACGATGGACGTGACGATCTTGGCGTTGATCTGCATGAGCTCCAGACGGCTCTGTTCCGGCCCCGCCTGCGCCTTGCCGGCGGTGACGACGACGATGGCCGCGTTGCGGTAGGCCTCGGGCGCGACGTCGGCGTGGATGTTCACGGGCCGGTAGAACGGTGCGCCGTGCGCGAGATCCAGCGCCTGCCCCTTGGCGAGGTCGGCGTTGACGTCCACCATCACGATTTCTTCCGCGATGCCTGACTGGGCCAGCGCGAAAGCGAACCCGGAACCGACCGCGCCGGCCCCGACGATCACCACTTTCCTCGACTTGAAATTCGCCATGGATCCTCCGGAATCGCTCTTACTGTACGACAACGTTCTCGATTCCGCCGGGGAGAATCTCCACCACGCGGACCAGCTTGCCCCGGGAGCTGAAATGAATGGTCACGGTGCGCGGGCCGAGTTGATAGCGCCAGATGGGTTTCTCGCGTGCGGTGGGTTTGCCGACGGCGGCTTCGACCTCTTTCTTGGACATGCCGGGACGCAGGGCGGTGAAATCGCCCGCCGCGTGGATGGTTCCGGAAGCATCCGCTTTGCCGAAGACGATGGAACCGATGTCCACCATGTCGTGGGGCTTGTCGAGACGCAGGGCGAGGGTCTGGCGCTTCTCGGTGGCGCGGCCCCAATCGGTGAAAACCGTGGCGGTGACGGTGGCGGCGCCGACGAGCGTCTGCTGGCGGGAACCGTAGTACTTGGCCTTGATCGCATAGGGGCCCTGCGGAGCGACGCGGATCAGGTATTCTTCGGGGCCGTAGCCATCGGTGACGTCGCGGGAGACGAGGCCGCCGCGCGTCGTGCGGTTGTGGCTGAAGAACGCCTCTTCGCCGCCCGGCTCGACCACGTGCAGATCGATGTCGGTGGCGTCCGCGTCCCACGACATGGAAATGCGGACGTCGACGTCGAGGTTCTTGCGGAATTTCTTGTCGTAATCAGGAATGGCGGGACGATCTCCGTCTATCCATTCCGCGCGCCCGATCCAATCCGCGAGGGCGTTCAGCTCTTCAAGCGCGAAGATCGGCAGGGTATCGGCGTGGCGGTCCCACGGCGTCAGCGCCACGCGCAGGAAGAGGGCCATCGCTTCTTCGAGGTCGGCCTTGCTCTGGGAGACCTTGCCGCGTTCGGCCAGGGCGAGCGCGAGATCGCGGAACGACTGCGGCTCCTCGGCGCGCAGTTTCGCCACGCGGCGCAGGAGGGCGATGGCGCGGTCGAGTTCGCCCGCCTGCTGGAGGCGCCAGGCGAAGACGCGCAGCAGAGCTGAATCCTCGATCTTCAGTTCGGCGAGGTTCGACAGGATGCGCAAGCCCAGGGGCTTGTCGCCCCGCTTCAGGAAATCGTCGGCGCAATCCAGGAAGAAGGCCGGACTCTGGGCCCACTCCTTGCGTTCGGATAGATAGGCCCCGTAGCGCTCGCCGGCCTCGGCGGCGCGGATGGCCTTCAAATAGGGCGTGTCGGGGCTCCATTCCTTGATCTCAATGGTGGCAGAAGGCCGGGCCGCGGATTTCCCCTCCGGCCGGCCTTCGGACGTCGGCGCGGAGGCAAGAAAGGCAGGAGTATCCGCTTCCATCGGAGACGCGCTCATGGCGTCCATCTGCATGGATTCGGAGCGGGCCGGCATGGGTGCGGGGACCGCCGCCAATCGCATGGCGACGGGAACCGACTCCTCCTGTTCCCGGGTTGAACCTGAGCCTTCGCGCGTCTTGTCGGGCAGCGGATTCTTTTTGAAGTCGGTCTTCCACCAATCGACGCGCTGCTTCCAGAGTTCGGTGAGTTGTTCAAGGTGGCGGGAGCGGGCATCGGCGGTTTCCTGTCCGCGGTTTTTCAGGGCGGCATAATACTGCTCGCGCAGTTCGGGCAGGGAGGCGGGCGGCTCGATCTCGTGGCGGACCCATTGATCGAGCGATTCGAGGACGATCAGCGAAGTCGCCGGGCTCACGAGGCCGTATTTGCGGCCCAATGCGAGCAAGTCGTCTTCGAATTGCTCGGCGCGGGGCGAGAGCTGATTGACGCGCGCTGCGGCCCACGCGGTGGCCAAGGTCTGGCCTTCGCGGGCGTCTGCGGCGCGGAGAGTGAAGGGATCGGAAAGCATGCCCCCCGTGTATTCGATTTGGACCATGGCTTCGGGGGTGGTGAGTTGTCCGAGCACCGTCACGCGGTTCACGGCGGGGCGGCCGCTGCCCTGGACGTTTGCGAAGCCCGTGCCGACAATGCCCACGACTCGAAGAGGCGGATGGGCGATCAGCTGCTTGAGCGCGGCCGATGGATCCGTGGTTTGCAGATCGATCAGCATGCCGGAACAGGCTTGGCGCAGGGCCTCGCGATCGGCGAAGGTCTGGGAAACGATGGGACGCAGATTGGCTCTTGGAAAATCAAGGGGTTTGTCAGAAAGCGTGTCGATGCCGTCGGTGAAGAGCAGGACCGGCGCGCCGTCGGTGGGAATGGCGGTGGCCAAGGCGGCGAAATCGGATCCGCCGTCGAAAGGCACTTCTTTCAGCGCGGCGACGAGTTCGGCGGCGTTCTTGAATTCGCGCGCGGATTCGGGCGCATCGCGGAACACGGTGAGCGTGAAGGCGATTTCGGCGGGAAGAGCCGAAATCAGATCGAATTCCTTTTTCAAATCGGCGGTGGCGCGGCTGCCGGAGGCATCCCAGAGGATATGGAATCGAGAAGGCATGTCGGGCGGTTTGTCCTCTATGAGAGGCGCGATCGTGGAAATCGAAAACCATATGGAGCCATCCGGGGCCTTTTCGACGGAAGAAAGACTCCACGGCAGCTTGGGCAAGGCGACCCAGACGTCTTCGCCGGGTGTGGCGTTAGTGCTGCTGGATTCGACGCGCCAGACGTTTTCGGCCTGCGCGAAGCGGTGGTCGCCGAGGCCGCCGAGGACAGGGGCTTTGGCGGCGTCGTTGGCGACGTCGATTTTCACGGAAAGTTTTTCGATGGGGTCGCGCGGCATGGGGAGGAGGAGCGCGGCGTCGCCGTTAGGCGCGAGCGCGAGCGGCGTGGTATAGGAAAGGCGGAGAGTGCGGGTGCCGTGGGCGGGCAGGGGATAGATGCGGGTGCGGTAGAGGTTGCCTTTGACGTGCTCGACGAGGCCGGGATCCACGCGCCGGCGGGTTTCGGCTTCGAACGCGACGCGGGCCTTTTCCTTTTTCACGACGACGCCATCGACGAGGACTCCGTTGACGTCGAGCGCGTAGCCGCAGACCGCGGCGCCGTCGGGCAGCGGGAAGACGAGCTCGCCTTCGAGGAGGCGCGGATTGGGGTTCAGGAAGACGAGCGTGGTATCGACCGTGGCATAGAGTCCGCGCACGGCAGCGGCGACGGACAGCTCCTGCACCTGCATCGGCGTGGAGTTGGTGTCGGCGAGCTCGATGCGCGGCGGCGGGATGGGGATGAGGAAATCGGGGGGGACGAGCTGCGCGGACGCGGAGGAAGCGGCGGCCAGCAGGATGGCCCAAGAAACGGCGGCGTTTTTCATGAAGAAAGTGTCCTTTCCACGGCATGGAGAATAGCCGCGAAAGCCGACGGGGAAAAGATATTTTCCGATAAAGGTTCGGCGGCGGTTTTTCTGCGGGAAGCGGGTCAGGACGGCCGATGGGGCGGCGGGGAGAATTTGTTCAGGAGGGCGGACAGGGCGAACCCGAGCACGAGCAGGAGCAAGCACTTCAGACCGGTTGCGCCGCCGGGCCAGCCGGGATAAATGAGCGGGATCGAGCCGGCCACCAGCCCCAGGACGCCCCGCGTGGCGTGGCCTTCGGCCTTCCGGAACAGCCAATCGGCGGCATGGGCGAAGGCCAGGATGGCCGCCCCGGCCCCCAAAACGACGGGGAGGAGAATGCGCGGGTCGAGCCGGGCAACGCCGTCGAGCAGCGGCTGGTAGATGCCGAAATAGATGAGGACGAAGGCGACGCTGGCGCCCGGAACGATGCTGCTGAGCCCGATGCCGGCGCCGGCGAGCACCCAGATTTCCCAGCGCTCCTGAAGCGCCACGCTGCGCGGCAGGAGCTGATCTTGCATCGCGGTCAACGCCAGGCAAAGGACGAATGCGACGGCGAAGGCGAGCCAGCCGCTGCGACCGCCGCCGGCGCGGTGGGCGTGGCGGAACAGGTCGGGCAGGGCGCCGAGCATGAATCCCATGAACAGATAGAGCGTGGCCGTTTCATGCCGGGCGAAGAGCGTGGCGAGCGCGCGGCTGCCCACGAGGATGCCCAGTCCCGCCGCCATGAAGAACGGGCCGAAGCGGAGGAGATGGCCGCGGAAATCCCGGAACGGATGCGCCAGGGCTGCGGTCAGGGGGCGGTAGAGGCCGAACAGGACGAGCAACGTGCTGCCGCACAGGCCCGGCAACAGCCCCGCCAGGCCGACGAGAAATCCATAGAACAACTGGAGCGGCCAGAACACGGAGGGCGACGTCAGACGGCGCCGCCGCCGGGCAGGTCGTGGATGACCGTGTCGCGGCACATGCTGGCGGCCGGATCGGGGTAATCCAGCGTGTAGTGCAGGCCGCGGCTTTCGCGCCGGAGCATCGCGGCGCGGACGACCAGCTCGGCCACGGCCGAAATGTTGCGCAGCTCGAGCAGGTCGGCCGTGACGAGATAATCGCGGTAATAGGCGCGGATTTCGCGCCGCAGGGTCGTGATGCGCCGTAGCGCGCGCGCCAGGCGCCGGTTGGTGCGCACGATGCCGACGTAGTCCCACATCACGGTGCGGACCTCGTCCCAGTTGTGCGTCACGACGACGGCCTCGTCGGACGGGACGGCGCCGCCGGTCTTCCAGGCGGGGATCTTGATCTTGCGCGCCTTGGGCCGCGCGTTCTCCAAGATGTCGCGCGCGGCGGCGTGGCCGCAGACGAGCGCTTCGAGCAGCGAATTGCTGGCGAGGCGGTTCGCGCCGTGGAGGCCGGTGCAGGCCACTTCGCCGGCGGCGTGCAGGCCGGCCATTTCGGTGCGGCCGCGCGTGTCGGTGGCGACGCCCCCGCAGAAATAATGGGCGGCGGGCACGACGGGGATGGGCTGCTTGGCCATGTCGAAGCCGAATTTCTTGCAGGTGGCGAAGATGTTGGGAAAGCGCCGCTTCAGGAACGCCGCGCTCTTGTGCGTGATGTCGAGGTACGCGCACGAATCGCCGCGGGTCTTCATTTCGTGGTCGATGGCGCGCGCGACGATGTCGCGCGGCGCGAGCTCGGCGCGCGGGTCGTAGCGTTTCATGAACGGCTTGCCCGCGCCGTTCAGGAGGCGCGCGCCTTCGCCGCGCACGGCCTCGCTGATGAGGAAAGACTTGGCTTCGGGATGGTAGAGGCAGGTGGGATGGAACTGTACGAATTCCATGTTGCGGATTTCCAGCCCCGCGCGCCAGGCCATGGCGATGCCGTCGCCCGTGGCGATGTCGGGATTGCTGGTGTAGAGATAGACTTTGCCCGCGCCGCCGGTCGCCAGCACGGTGTTCGGCGCGCGCACGGCGAGGATTTCGCTCGTTGCCCGGTCGAGGAAGTAGGATCCGATGCACGCATCCTCGCCCGGAACCTTGAGCCAGCCCGTGGTGATCAGGTCGATCGCCATGTGGTTTTCCAGCACGCGGACGTTCGGCTGCCGGCGGACGCGTTCCGCCATCACGCGGATCACCTCGGCGCCGGTGATGTCGCCGCTGTGGAGGATGCGGCGGACGGAATGCCCGCCTTCGCGCCCCAGGTCGTATTCGGCGTCCGACTCGTGGGGCCGCGCCTTGCGCTCGAACCGCACGCCCCAGCTTTCGAGGGCGGCGATGCGCGCCGCGCCGCCGGCGATGATTTCGCGGGCGACCGCGGCATTGGTGAGCCCCGCGCCCGCGCCGAGCGTGTCCCGCAGGTGGGCCTCGATGGTGTCGTCCTCGGCGATGGGCACCGCGATGCCTCCCTGCGCGTGGGAGGAATTGCTTTCATCCAGCCCGCGCTTGGCGCAGAGAACCACGCGCCCATGGGGTGCCAGCTCCATCGCGGCGGACAATCCCGCGAGGCCGGCGCCGATGACCAGGAAATCGCAATCGAGCACTTTCATGGGCTTCAGCGTACCATCCGCCCTCCGCGGGGGCAAGGAAACAGCCCGGCGCAAAGTTTTTACGTTCTACGTAAAACGCGCCGAAAGTTTTTACGTTCCGTGGAAAAATCGGCTAGGATCGCGGGCGTGAGGAAGGCGCTGGCATTTTCCTTTATCGCGCTGGGCATCACGTCGCTCGCGGCGCAGGTGCTGTTGGTGCGCGAGATGCTTTTCATTTTCGGGGGCAACGAATTTTTCATCGGCTGGACGCTGGCCGCGTGGCTGTTCTGGACGGCGCTGGGCGCAGGGCTCGCCGGGCGCCTGGGCGACCAGCCGGGGAGCGGCCCGCGCCGACTGATTTACGGTCACGCCTTCGCGGCGGCGGCGCTGCCGGCGCTGCTCGTGCTGATCCGCGCCGGCCGTCCGCTGCTGGGGACGGTGCCGGGCGCGCTGCCGGACCTGGGACCGGCGCTGGGGTTTTCATTCGCCGCGCTCGCGCCGCTGTGTCTCGGGCTGGGCGCGCAGTTCGTGTTCGGCGCGCGCGCGTGGAGAACCGTCGGCGCGCTCGCGGAACCGGGGTGCGCGCAGGGGCGGGCCTATGCGCTGGAAACGGCGGGGTTCGTCGCGGGCGGCCTGCTGTGCACCTATGGGCTCGTCGCGATGAACGAGTTCCGCGCGGCGGGCCTGCTGGGCGGTCTGAACGTCTCGGTCGGATTTGCGTTGTGCGTCGCGGCGCGCGAACGGTCCGCGCCGCCGCGGCTGGCGCTGCTCTTGGCGCTCGCGGTTCTGGGCCCGTCGGTGTTCCGCGCCGAGGCGATCGCCCGCCGGACGGACGCATGGCGCTTTCCCGGACAAGTCCTCGTCGAGTCGCGCCATTCGATCTACGGCCATCTCGCCGTCGCCGCCATCGGCCGCCAGCTCAACTTCTACGAAAATGGCTTGCTGCTCGGCGCGGAAGACGACCCGTTGGCCAGCGAACAGCTCGTTCATTACTCCCTGCTGGCGCATGCCGATCCCCGGCGCATCCTGCTGCTCGGTCCTGGCTTCACCGGGGCGCTGGGCGAAATCCTGAAGCATGCGCCGGAGCGCGTGGATCACGTCGAGCTCGATCCGCTCTGGATCGAGCTGGCCCGGAAATACGCCGCGCCCGCGCGGCGCGCGGCGCTGGCGGATCCCCGCGTGCACACGGTTTTCGCCGACGGCCGGTCCTTTCTCCGCCGCCGGTCCTCGGAAGATCCGTCGGCGGGCTACGACGTCGCGATCGTGAACCTGCCCAATCCCGGCACAGCGCTGATCAATCGGTACTACAGCCGGGAATTTTTCCGCGACGTCCGGCGGCGTTTGGCGCCGGGCGGAGTGCTGGCGGTTCGGCTCGCGTTCTCGCCGGACTATCTCGGCCGCGAGCTGGAGAATCTGGGCGCATCGATCGATCGGACGCTGCGCGCGGAATTCGCGTCGGTGGTTCTGCTGCCCGACTATGACCTCCTGTTTCTGGCGACGGCGGAGGAGGCCTCGCCGCCCGTGGCCGGCGAGTGGATCGCCCGCTACGCGGCGCGCGGACTAGAAACCGACTTCGTCATTCCGCCGGCCATCGAACTGCGGCTGGCGACCGACCGCATCGGCCAGGTGCGGGCGGCGTTCGCGGCCAACCGCACCGCGCAGATCAACCGCGATGCCCGGCCCATCGCGTGCTACTACGATTTCGTCTATTGGCTCCGTTCGTTCCATCCGCGGGCGGCGGCGGTCGCGGGTCGTTTGGGCGAACGGGGCTGGCCCTGGGGGGCGGGGCTGGCCGCCTTGGTCGTGCTGGGCATGGCCTGGGCCGTGCGCGGTAGGAACTCGCGGCGCTTCGGGGCGTGGGCGATGGGATTCGGCAGCTTCACGCTGATGGCGTGCGAAATGATCCTGCTGCTCGCGTTTCAGTCTTTCTGCGGCTTTCTCTACTACAAGCTCGCGCTGATCTTGGCCGCGCTGATGCTGGGGATGGCCGCGGGGGCGGCGCTCGGGACGCGGCAGCTTCCGCGCGCGGGACCGAGGACGCTGGCGTGGATCCACGCGTCGCTCGCGGCGCATGCGGCCGGTTTTGCGTTGTTTCTGCACTGGCTAGGAACGACGGCGCTTGGTCCTTCGGCGTGGATCGAGGTTGCTTTCCTGCTGCTGGCCGCCGCGGTCGGCGGACTGATCGGATTCGAGTTTCCGACGGCGAACCGGATCCATCTGGAAGGTGCGGACGAAAATTCGACGCGGGGGGGAGCGATCTACGCCGTGGATCTCCTCGGATCCGGTCTGGGGGCTTTGCTGATCGGTCTCTGGGCATTGCCGGTACTGGGGGCGGGCGCGACGCTGGCGATCATGGCCGCGCTGAACGGCGTCGTGGCGCTGGGCGCGGCGAATTCCGGACGCCGAGAAGGCTGTCGGTCTCAGCCCGTACTTTCATAATCGCTAAAAATTAAGCCGTTGCTCGTCGACGGGGGACCATCCGCGCGGTTAGGCGCACATTCGGAAAATGTTGGAGCGAGGGGGCTGGATTTTCTCCTGATTTTCGTTTGGGGCGCATAAATAACACCCCACTTTTAAGCCGGACAAGGGGTATGAGCGGAGATGTCATAATTCATAACAAACACACAGACAATGAATAAGACCGATAATGAAGCAGGGCGGCAGCGGCGGATAATAAATGTTAGGATTCTGTTAATATCGCTTGCAAACAAGGGCGGGCCGTAATACATTCCTAATAGATAAAGAGTCTGAACTGAACAAAAGCAGATGAAAAAAAGTTTTCTCAGCATACGCGGTTCGGTTGAAGCGACAGATGGCCTGCACGTCAGGAACGGCTTCGATGAAAAAAGAAAAATCATTTAAGTGCCTGGGAATCGGCGGGATTTTCTTCATCGTCTGGGGATGGCTATCGACAGGGGTTTTGGGGGGAATCGTTCAACCTTTGTACATGGGAAACGTCGTTCCCGTCCGGAACGAATTTGGCCGGCCCATGCCGGGCTCGCCGCTGCCGCAGGATGCGGCCAGCCGCTCCTTCGTCGAGATCCGCACCGCGCCGAACGGGATGATCTATGCGCCGGGCACGAACGGCGCGGCCAGCCCCTACAATCCGCTGCTGACGACGAACAGCGTCGGCGGAATCGGCGAAAATGCGAAGACGGTGGATTCGGGATTGTTCTGCCTGCTGTTCCCGGACCGGCCTGCGGGGGGCGTCAAGGTTTTTGCGCGCGTGTACGACGCGCCGACGGTGGAAGAGGCGGCGTTCTACGTGGATTCGAGTTTGGCGGTGGTTCCGGCGGACGGCGTTTCGCTGGTGCTGGCGTTCGGAGAAGCCCAGCCGCTGGATCCCGGCGACGACGATGGGGATGGGCTCAACAATTCGTGGGAGCGCGTGCTGGGAACGTCCGGCCGCGCGGCCGCCGACTACGACGAAGACGGCATGAGCGACTTGCACGAAATGCTGGCGGGCACGGATGCGGCCGATGCGGCGTCGCTGCTGGCCTTCCAGGCGGCGGGGCCGGGAACGGGCGAAACGCCCCCGGAGGGATTCGATCCGGCGGCCAAGCTTCTGCGCATCCGTTGGCCGGCGGTGCCGGGCAAGCGCTACCAGCTGGAGTCGGCATCCGGACTGTTGCCCGATCCGGCGACCGGCGAGGGACCCGTCTATGATCCCGTGGGCGAGGTGTTGACCGCCGCCGAAGGGGAATATACGATGACCATGTGGGTCGATCTTTCCGGAGGCGACGCCAAAGGCGTGTTCCGCGTGCGGTTGGCGGAGGCAGGAGCGCGATGAATTGGGATGGGAAGCGGTTTTGGCGGCGACAAGGCCTGAGCCTTTTCGCGGGTGCGCTTTGCCTGGGGAGCGCGGTCGCTCCGGCGTGGGCGCAGGTGCGCCCGGTCACGGGCATTTCCGCGTATTATGACACGATCGCCGACACGAACGGCAACTATGCGGTGGCGGGCGGGGGGACGGCCAACTATCCCGCCGGGACGACCTACCAGATGGATTTCAACGTCGGGGAACAAAACAATCTGGTCATCCGCGGATTCGAGACCGGGACCAACGTCTACAACTACGTGCAGCTCGCCCAGAAGATCAACATCGTCCGCGTGGACGGGAGCGTGACGGGCCAGCACAACATCGTGTTTTTCGAGGAAGCGTCGGTGGTGGGCACGAACATCGACCTGAAGCCGTCCTTGGTGACCACGATGATCGATTCGCTGCGCAGCGATCTGGTGAACCGCGGCGCGGACAACGTCTTTTGCAACGGCGGCAACGGCGATGGCAACAACAACAACATCGAGCGCATCGACTACGTGTTCAACGCGGGGTTCCCGTACTACAACTTCACGGACCAGCGCGGCTTCCTGGTGATGGACCGCGGCGGCAACGACCGGTTCAAGATCGCGGTCATCCTCGCGGTCGACAGCAACGATATGCCCACGGCGTTCAGCCGGCCGGTTTCGGTACTGGAAACCGAATGGGGTCCCTCGGGCATCACGATGGAAACCACGGTGATGCGCGGCTATACCGAAAACGGCGATCCGCTGAAGCCGTCGGGCCGGACCACCACGCAGCCGCTCTCGGGCGTGTTCCTGAGCTGGGACCAGTTCGGCCTCACGACCAACGACATGGTGTACGGGTATTCGCTGGCGGCCAACGACGTGACCACCAACGGCGCCTATTGGACGCAAGTGACCAATTCGACCCACTTCCCGACGAATACCACCGACAGCAGCTCCTACGGCGGCTTGGACCTGATCAGCGGCGGCGCGATGTTCTTCGACGAGGTGCTGGAGGTGGGCATCGGCGACCGGGTGTGGGAAGACTTCAACGGCGATGGCATCCAAGACGTCAATGAACCCGGCCTGAGCAACGTGCTGGTGCACGTCTACGCGACCGGCGACGTTTTGGCGGCCACCGCTCGCACCGACGAAACCGGCTGGTATTTCGCCCAGGGCATGGGCCCCGGCAGCTACGTCGTGCAGTTTTTCCCGCCCGACGGCTATCAATTCAGTCCCCAGTACGCGCGCACCGACCCGAGCCTGGACAGCGATCCGGATTCGCTCTCCGGCATCACCGAGCCCACCATATTGGGTTCCGGCCAGACCAATTTGGCCGTGGACGCCGGCCTGTTCCTGACTCCCGGGAATCTGCGGCTGAGCAAGTCGGTCGCGCCCACCCACGTGAACGTCGGCGAAGAGATCGTCTTCACCCTGGCCGTTACCAATGCGGGCATCCCCAACACCGCCTTGATCCAAGTGACGGACGTTTTACCGACGGCGTTCGTCTTTTCGGGGTCTGGCGCGACCGCGGGAGCATTCAGTCCCGCCACGGGAATCTGGGACGTGGGGACGCTGGCGAGCGGGGCCTCGGCGAGCTTGGCGATCACGGGAACCGTGAGCATCGGAGCGGGCGGCAGCTGGGTGACCAACGTCGCCGCCATCACGCGCATGAACCGGCCGGACACCAACGCCGCCGACAACGCGGCTTCGGCGGTCTTCCAGGTCCAGTCCGCCGACTTGGCCGTCGCCAAAGAAGCGGACCGCACGGAGATGGGCGAGACCGAAACCGTGAGCTACGCCATCGCGGTGACGAATTTCGGCCCGGATGACGCGAGCGGAGTCCGGATCGCCGATCGATTGCCCGTCGGACTCGAGTTTGTCGACGCGACGGCCAGCCAAGGCGCCTACGACGCGGGCACCGGGGTGTGGACGGTCGGAAGCTTGACCAACGGCGGCTCGGCCACGCTGGCCATCGCCGCCACGGCGGCGCTCGGCAGCGGCGGCTTGTATCTGACGAACGTCGCCGCGGTAAGCGCTTCCAGCCACGAAGATCCGGAACTGGACGACAACAGCGCCGCGGCCGTCGTGCTGGTCTACGGCGCGGATCTGGCGCTGGCCAAGCAAGTGGCGCCGGCGGCGGCGGCCGAGGGGCAAACCGTGGTCTACACGCTGACGGTGACGAATCCGGGACCTTCGGAAGCCACGGGGATCCACGTGTCGGAACCGCTGACGAACGGGTTGGTCTATGCGAGCTGGGAAGCCTCGCAGGGGACGTACAACGCGGGGGCCGGACTGTGGACGGTCGGGGCGCTGGGCGTGAATTCGTCGGCCACCTTGCGGATTTCCGCGATCGTGGCGGGCGGCACGATGGACACCGCCATCACCAACCGCGCGCGGATCGTCGCGAACGATCTGCCCGATCCGAATTCCGCCAACGACGAGGCGACCGCGACGCTGTCCGTCAGTTCCCTGGTCTTGACCAAGGCTTCGGACGTGGCGGTTTCCGTCCATCCCGGCGACGTGATCACCTACGTCGTCGCGGCGAGCAATTCGGGCGCGTCCGCCCATACCGGCGTTTCGCTGCAGGATGCGGTTCCCCTTGGTTCCGCCTACGTTCCCGGCAGCTTGTCCGTGGCGTGTCTGCCTTCGAATCCGACGACGGTAGTCTATACCGCTTCCTCGACGTTCACGGTTCCCGTCGGCGTGACCAGCGTCACGGTGGAAGCCTGGGGCGGCGGCGGCGGCGGCGGCCGGGCGCGCGGCAGTCCGGCGACCGGCGGCGGCGGCGCCGGTGGATCATACGCCTGCAAGACCGTGGCGGTCGTCCCCTTGCAGGATTACGCCGTTACCGTTGGCGCGGGCGGAATCGGGGGCAACGGAACCGGCACCGACACGCAGCATGGCCGCATCGGCAATCCCAGCTGGTTCGGCACCACCAATACGATCTATGCCCAAGGCGGCGGACGCGGACTGAGCGATGGCAACATCAATTATTACAATGGGCTGGGGGGCACGGGTTCCGTTGCCTTGTGCGTGGGCGACGCGATCTATCGCGGCGGGCATGGTAGCCGGGGAAATTACTCGACGAGTTCCACTAATCGCTCGGGCGCGGGCGGCGGCGGGGCCGGCACCGGCGGCAACGGCGGCGATGCCGCTACCAACGGCGTCCGGGGAACGGGCACTTCGCTCTACGGCGGTAATGGAGCCAATGGCGTGACGAATGGACTGGCCGGTGCCGGCGGCTCGACCTATGGCGGCGGCGGTTCCGGCGGCAAAGCCAACAGCAGCACCGACCGCAACGGCGGCAGCGGCGCCGATGGACTCGTGCGGATTACCTACGTTCCGGCGGGTGACGTCGGCGAGCCGCCGGATCTGGCCTCGAACTGGACCTTGGCGCCGGGACAGCGCCTGGTGGCGACCTTCGAAGTGCAGGTGGACGATCCGCTCGCATTGATGGCCATTACCAACACCGCCGCGGCGTCCAGCAGTCAGCAGTCCGTCCCGATGACGGCCACGGTGGTGGATCCCGTGATCCACGCCGACTTGGCGATCGAAAAGCAAGCGAGCGCCGCCGCGATCGGTGAAGGCCAGGGAATGCAGTTCACGCTGACCGTCTCCAACCTGAGCGCGCAGGAAGAAGCGACGGGCGTGGACGTCGCCGACTTGCTTCCGGCCGGCTTCGATCTGGACGTCGCGACTCCCAGCCAAGGCTCCTATGATCCAGGTCTGGGGGTGTGGTCCGTGGGCTCCTTGGCGCCGGGAGCCTCCGCGGTGCTCGCGATGGACGTCACGGCCGCCGCCGGCGCGGGTGGATTCCGCTGGACCAACGTGGCGGCGATCGCCGCCGCCGACCAAGTGGACCCGGAGACCGCCAACAACGAGGCCAGCGTCGTGGTGCTGGTCGAAGGGGCCGATCTGGGGCTGGTCAAGACGGTCGACAATCCCACGCCGAACGAATCCTCCACGGTGGAATACACGATCCGCTTGACCAATTCCGGGCCATCGGACGTCGCCGGCATCGCGGTGTCCGAGCCGTTGACCAATGGGTTGAGCTACGTGTCGGATTCGGCCAGCCAGGGCACGTACGACGGCGGCACGGGCATGTGGAGCGTGGGTGCCCTCGACGTCGGCGCGGTGGCCGTCCTGACGCTGACCGCGGAAATCGACGCCGGCACCTTCGGAACCGTGCTGACGAACCGCAGCCGCATCTCCGCCGCGGACTTGCCCGATCCCATCGCCGCCAACAACGAAGATGCCGCCCTCGTCACCGTCAGCGGATTGCAGGTCGTCAAAACGTCCGACGTGGTGGATTACGCCACTCCGGGCGACGTCATCACCTATGCCATTTCGATTTCCAACCTGAGCAGCGTGGCGCATACGGGGATCCAGGTCAGCGACCTGCTTCCGGCGGGCACGCTCTACGTGGCCGACAGCGCCTGGATTACGGGGCCCGGAGCCATCTCGTTGGCGGGCGACGACCCGCCGCTGCTGGCGACGAACCGTACGCTGGCCGCCGGCGAGTCGCTGACGGTCACGTTCGAGGCCTTGGTCGTCAATCCCGGATCGGTGACGCAGTTGCTCAACGCCGCGTCGGTGACCTGCGACCAGCAGCCGGCGCCGGTGACCGCCCAGGTGGTCGACTGGGTTCGCCATACCGACCTCGGGCTGGCCAAGACCGTGGACGATGAGCATCCGGATGAAGGCGGCTCGGTGACGTATGCCCTCGTGCTGACCAATGCGGGACCGACCAACGCCACCGGAGTTTTGGTGTCGGAACCCCTGACCAATGGGCTGACCTACGCGTCCCACTCGGCGGGCCAAGGTACCTACGACAGTCTGTCGGGCGTTTGGACCGTCGGTGCGCTCGACGTGGGGGCGACTGCGGAATTGCATATCACCGCCACGGTAGACGAAGGAACTTCCGGGACCGCGGTCACCAACCGGGCGCGGATTTCCGGCGCCGACATGGCGGATCTGCTGCCGGCCGACAATGCGGCGGAGGCCGTGATCCAGGTGGTCAGCGTGGACATCGGCCTCGGCAAATCGGCGACGCCGGCCGCTCCCGCCGAAAACGGCCAGCTGATCTATGCGATTGCGGCGACCAACTTCGGACCGGATGCGGCCACGGGAGTGGCCGTGGCGGATCTCCTGCCGGCCGGCGTGACCTACCTGTCGCACGTGGCGGAGCAGGGGACCTACGACAGCGGCAGCGGGCTTTGGTCGATTGGGGCGTTGGCGCCGTTGCAGGTCGCCACGCTGTACCTCACGGCCATGGTGGAAACCAATACCGCCGGCACGGCCATCACCAACGTGGCGACCGTCGCGGCCGTGGATCAAGTGGATTCCGTCGCTGGAAACGATACCGCCCAGATCGTCGTCAGCCCCGGCGAATCCATGCTGGATCTCGTCAAGACCGCGGCTCCCGCCGGACCGGTCTGGGCCGGAGATGCGATTACCTATACGCTGGCGATCACCAACCGCAGCGGCATGAACCAGACCGGCGTGGCGTTGGTCGATCCGTTGCCTTTGGGAACGGTCTACGTGGCCGACAGTTGCCGGGTGAACGCTCCCGTTACGGTCAACGAGACCTTCGGCGATCAATTCAGCCGCCGCGTGTATTCCAACAACGACGGCACGAAAACCTGGACCGGGGACTGGGTGGAAGGCGAAAACAACGGGCCCACGGCCGGTTCCATCCAGATCCAATTCGACAACGGCGTCGATGAAACCTATACGTTGCGCTTCTCCGGCGGCAGCCAGAACATCGGCCGCGTGGCGGATCTGTCGATTTATACCTCCGCGTGGCTGGAGTTCGACTATCAGCGCATCGGTTTGGAAGCCGGGGAATACGTCGCCCTCCAGATTTCCACCAACGGCCTCGCGGGCCCCTGGACGGAACTCGCCCGGTTCCAGGGCGCGGCGACCGATGCCGACTATATCCATTACAGCAGCGATATCTCGGCCCGGATTTCCGCGGCGACCGCCATTCGTTTTGTCAGTCCCGCCGGCATGGACAGCACCGACGTCCTGTGGGTCGACGACGTGTTGGTCACGGGCACCCGTCGGGTCAACCAGATCGCGGCGGGCGGCGCGCCGCCGGATCTGGTTTCTGGGCTCCTGCTCGAACCGGAAGAGGCCATGAGCGTCCAATTCGAGGTTTGGGTCGACAATCCGGCGTTGTACACGCAGATCGTCAACCAAGCCTCGCTTACCAGCGTCCAGATGCCGGATCCGCAAGTCGATACCGCCGTCACGCCCGTGGACGCTTGTTTCACGGTGGCGCCGACGGGGCTGCGCGTCGAGCCCACCAATGCCACCTCGTTCGTTGCCCGCTGGACCGAGGTCGATGGCTGCTTCGGATACCGCTTGGACGTCGCCACGGCCCCGGCGTTCGATGCGGGCGATTACGTGCCGGGCTACTCCAACCGCTTGGTTGCCGGCACCTTCGAGCCGGTGACGAATCTGTCGCCGGTCACCCTCTACTATTTCCGCGTCCGGGCGGAGTGGGACGGGATTTGCACCAGTTCCAATTCCGGCACGGCGTCCGTCGCGACGAGGGGATTGCCAACCATCGGTGTGTTTCCGGAAACGCTGGATTTCGGCATCGTGGATGCCCACGCCTCTTCCAATCTGACCCTGACGGTGACCAACAGCGGCACCGCGGCGCTGGATATTTCCGCCATCGAGTTCTCCGGCGGAGGCAGCACCTACTTCTCGGCGCTGCCCGCCACGGCTTCCATTCCGGCGGGCAGCAGCCTCGCCTGCACGGTGACCTATGCGCCGATCGTCGGGGGCGCCCACGACGTGGTCATGATCCTGCACAACAACTCCACGGACTATCCCGATTTGGAAGTCCCGACGCGCGGGGAATGCTTCGATCCCGCCGCCCAATTGCCCGAATTGCTGGCGTTCCAAGTGACGGATGAGGCCGGACTGACCAATGAAGTCACCGACCGTTCCCTGGGCAGCGGAATGGCCACGGCGACGTTCACCGTCCACCATTTTTCCGGCATGACCACGGCGGGAGGCTCGTTCGATCTGATCTATCCCAGCGGCGCGGTGGCGCTGACCAATGCGCCGTTCGAGACCATCGAGCCGGTGGTCGTCGGGGGCCGAGCCTGCCAAGTGATCACCGCGACCATCCCGCATTTCTTCCCGGCGGTCTTGGGCGAGTACGGCGTGCGGGTGACGATCGCCAGTTCCAATGGCATCTGGTTGACGGCGGAGACCAATTTCACCTCCTATGCGGCCGGTTCCGCGATTCCCATGACGCTGGACAATTTCGGCCGGGCGGACATGGCCAACGACATCGGCGAGGAATGGCTCTCGGTGCTCACGGGACCGACCAACGGCAACGTCCAGATCCGCAGCCGCGTCCTGCAGTTGTATGGTCCCGGCGGAACCGGGGGAACCAACGGGCGGATTTCCATCGTCCGAAATCTGTCCGACCGCTACGATCCCGCATGGACCAACAACGAGGGCACCATGACCTGGGCCTTCAATTTCTATTCGGGGCGGACGCCCCAAGCCGGTCTCGCTCCCGGCGCCTATGGCGCGGCCTTCGTGCTGGGATCGGATTCCATCGACTGGGTCACGGGCGTGGGCAACGGCTATGCGGTCCGGATCTGCAGCAACCAGGTGGCGCTGGCGTCGTTCGTCGGCGGGTTGAACCTCGATTCCGACTGGACCACCCTGGGCGTTCCGGCGACGTTGAGTTCCGCCACGTCCTCGGTGGCCGTGCTGGTGGATTTGGAAGTCGCGACGGGCATTTGGAGCCTGTACGTGCACGAATGGCCCGGTTCCGGCATCGGGGCCTTCGGCAATCCGCTGCTGGACATGGGCGACGATCTGGTTTCGCAGGCGACGAATACGGTCCACCTGCATCGCGCGCTGCCCTACGTGGGATGCTATTGGAACCACGGCAATGCCGCCGCCAACACCAACGCCGCCGCGTTCTTCGACGATCTTTACGCTCCCTACGTGCTGCGGAACAGCGAACCCATGCAGTTTGCCGCCATCGACAACGACATCATGCTGCCGACCGCGCTGGGCAACGTGCGCGTGAACGAGGAATCCGTGCCGGAAGAAGTGCCCGACCGCGCGGACGTCGTCTGGACCAACGCGCCGGAGTTCGTCGTGACGTTCGATCCGCTCGCCAGCGATCAGGATCCGGGCTACTCCATCCGCACCATCCAGCGGGACGTGCGCGGCATCGGCGAATACCGCGTTTCGCCCGATCCGGTCAACGTGCTGAGCGCCTCGAACCGCGGCGTCCGGGGCTTCCCGTTCCCCGTGGTCACGACCAATGGCGCGCTGGCCAACTACGGCTTCGAAATGATCACCACCGGCGGCGACTGGCAGCTGGACGACCATTGCTACTATCAAACCAAGGCCGCCAACGCCTCGCGGGTCTACGAGGGAACCAACAGCCTGCGCCAGTTGCCGGGCGGGGTGGCCTACCAGACCTTTGAATTCCGCAATTCCTCCGGCGTGACTCCGCAAATCGCCATTTCCGGCTGGTATCGCGGGGGCGCGGCCGACGTGGTCGTCGCGGCGTATGCCACCAACGATCTGGAAAACCCCACCGAAACCGCCCTGGTTTCGCCCGCCTCCGCGGCGGACTGGACCTCCTTCTCGCTGCCGAAACAGGCGCTGGGCGATGCCGGCACGGAATTCCTGCGGGTGTCCCTGGCGGCGACGGGCGGCGAAACGTACTGGGACAACCTGCGCTTCGAGGTGGACATCGGGACCAACCGTTCCTCCATGCGGTTCCACGCCGGTGCGGAGAACCAGGGCATGGTCCCGCAATATATCTATGCCGTGGATGCGGATTACAACCGTTCCGGCGACCGGCTGGGAGGGTTGACCAAGTTCTTCTACATTCCGTTCGACATGACGCCGCCCACGCCCGTCAACATGCCCAGCGGGGGCAACGGCGCCCGCGTCGAGACCGTGGCCGATCCCACGTCGCAATTCGACTTGGAATGGAGCACCGACGGGCTGGGGCCCGACAATCCCGCCTCGCCGGTCCATCCCACGAAAAACCCGGCGGACATCGATCTGTTCTCCAAGTGGCATTCCTATCAAATCTATTATGGCACCTACGACGCCCTGGACGTGCCGCTGGACGACGATCCCACGTCCACCAACGGCTACATCTACAAGACGTACATCCAAAACGGCGCGTTTCGCTCCTGGCCGCGGGTCGATCCCAACACCCCGATCGCCGATCCGACGGCCCCGGGCTATCAGGCGAATTACCTCGCCCTGACGAATCTCGGCACCAGCAGCATCCGGCTCTACGATCTGGAATACGATCGGGATTACATCGTGGTGGTCGCGGGGGTGGACAAGGCCGGCAACGTCGGCGACGTCGCCGTGCGGAGCTGGGCCACCAACAACACCATCCGGTTCGCGATGATCCGCGGCGGCGTGATCGACAAAGCCGAGGCCAAGGCCGCTTTCCCCGACGCCAAGCTCGACAACACCAACGCAACGACCGCCGCCGCGCTCCAGTGGATCGCTTCCGGACCGACCAACGATCAAGGGGGATATATTGAGGTCTCCAAGGATTACGACCTGATCAGTTGGGATGCCGGACGCTTCCAGGAGAGCAGCAACAACCAGTGGCAGCTCGTCGACACGGTCCGATCCAACTGGTTCGTCGACGACGGCGGCCTGATGAAGTCGCGGGGGACCCTGCGATTTTACCGCGCGTCCTACAAGGACCGCTGGCGCACGACCAACGCGCTTGGCATGACCCAGCGGAGACTGGCCAGCGAGGAGGTCTACGCCCTGCACAACGTGGTGCTGTCCGGCGGCCAGAACTTCGTGGCCTTGCACGGCGCGCCCTACGCCAACACCATGGGCGGCGTATTCGGCGGGCTGGAGGTGTTCCCCGGCGGCGTCTCCGCGTTGCCGGATTCCGGCGCGACCATCGTCGAATTCTATTCGCCCAGCACCAATGCCATGACGTCCGATCAATATTGGCTGGACAGCGACGGCCGGTGGAACCAGGTGGGCGGGGGCGACGTCACCACCCACGCGATGGAACCGGGATTCTTCACCCGCGGCTTCTCGATTACGCTGCCGGATCCGCTGCCCGAGAGCTACGTGACCACGAACGCCTGGTCGGATTTCACCCAAACGAACAGCGTCCCGGCCATGATCTGGTCGCCCATCTCGCAGGTGCCCACGAACGCCTTCAGCCAGACGATCTCCACCGGCAGCCGGGCGGTTCGTCCGAACACGATCGTGTACAACGTGGCGGCGCTGCGCCTGCCGGTATCGGCCCATCCCAGCCAGATGAACTTGCTGGAATCCGGATTCGTGAAGGGCGTCCGCGGATCCAGCGATGAAATCTATACGATCAATACCTCCACCAAGTCCGTGCGCAACGGGAGCACGATCTATTGCGATGCCGAGGGAGTGTGGCGCTACGTGGGGAGCGACGGGCTCGTGCCGGCAGGCTTTTTCAAGCCCAACGACGTGATCGTGATCGTATCGAGGAATTGGGTGAACGCCGGCACCTGGACGTGGACCTACGATCCGACCAACTTCTACGTCCTGCCCACCCGCTGGATGGGCGAGTAGGTCGCTCGCCGGCCGGCATGGGGGGCGCGGACGCCCGGCTATTTCCAAACGCCGGGGATGACCTCTCCATCCGGCGCAATCCCGTTCGTGAGATCGTTGCG
The DNA here is from genome assembly GCA_964510645.1 of uncultured Verrucomicrobiota bacterium. Taxonomy (GTDB): domain Bacteria; phylum Verrucomicrobiota; class Kiritimatiellia; order CAIQIC01; family Lenti-01; genus Lenti-01. The sequence goes on from CAZECJ010000007.1 coordinate 33,402, forward strand.
GACGACGAAATAGCCCTTGCGCTCGATGACGATCTGGCCCGTTTGGGGCGAGTAGGTCGAATCGCCGGCGGCGACGGGGAGGTTGCCGGTATAGACGAATTTCAGCCCTTCCTCGATTGCGATTTCGCGGGCGCGGACGACCGTTTCGATCGGCGTCGGCGGCAGGTTCATCAGCTTGTGCTGGGGGTGGAAGCGCGAGAAATGCAGCGGCACGTCGGCGCCGAGGTTTTCCTTCACCCAGCGCGCGAGCTGGCGCACCTCGTCCTCGCCGTCGTTCTGGCCCGTGACGAGCAGATTGACGATCTCGAGCCAGACGCCGCTGGCGCGGATGATTTTCATCGCCTGCAAGACGGGATCGCGGCTGCCGCCGGTCAGTTCGGAATAAAACTTCGGGTTGAATGCCTTGAAGTCCACCTTGTAGGCATCGATGAACGGCAGCAACTCCTTCAGCGGCTCGGGCTGGATGTAGCCGTTGCTGATCACGAGCGTTTTCAGGCCTTTGGCCTTGGCGAGCTGGGCGATGCCGCGCATGTACTCGTAGAAGATGGTCGGCTCGCTGTAGGTGAAGGCAATGGCCCGGGCGCCGCTGCGGAGCGCGGCTTCGACGACTTGTTCCGGCGTCGTGGCCGTCGTGGCGACTTCCCACGGGAAGGCCTGGGAGATTTCCCAGTTCTGGCAGAACAGGCAGCGCATGTTGCAACCCGGCGTCGCGAGCGAAAAGGCCTGTTCGCCGGGCAGGACGTGGAAGAACGGTTTCTTTTCGATGGGATCGACATGGACGGCCGCGATCTGGCCGTAGGAGAGGGTATAGAGCTTGCCGCCGACGTTTTTGCGGACGCGGCACATCCCGATCCGGCCCTCGGGCAGGCGGCACGAGTTGGGACAGAGCTGGCAGTGCACCAAGCTGCCGGCGAGCTTCTCGTACCAGGCCGCCTCGTGCAGGCCGCCCGTCTCGTTCGCCGCCGCGGCCGATGGCGCGGCCGCTCCGGCGCACGCGGCCCGTTCGCGCGAAACGATCACCAGCGCCGCCGAGCCCACGACGGCGAGCAGAAAAAGGAATGCCAACGCCTTTTTCACAGTTTCATCATACCATAGACGAGGAACACGATGCCAACCGCCAGCGCGCTGGCCCGCGCGGCCCAGCGGAACTCCTTCATGCGCCCCAGCAGGCCCACGAACGGGAGGGGAATCAGATAGACGGTCGAAGCGCAGAAAAAGACGAGGAAATAGACGAGGCCCTTGGCCAGGCTGTGCAGAGTGAACACGTAGGCCACCGACATCAGGAACGGTGGGCACGCGTTGGCGCCCATCAGAAACCCCAGAACCACCGGCGTCGCCTGGCCGCGCCGGGTGCCGGCCGCGCACGGCGACCACGCCGGGTTCCTGAATCCGACGGCATAGAAAATCAGCAGCAGCGAAAGGACGATCATGGCCGCGGCGGAAATCCGCGTGAACCACGCCGCGTCGAACCGCTCGCCGAGCCAGCCGATGGCCGCGCCGAACAGCAGATAGCCCGCCAACCGCCCGAGGAGAAATTGCAGCCAAACCGCCAAGATGCCGCCTGCGTTCCGGTTTTCCGCCGCAAAGACCGGGACCAGGACCGGCACGCACGACGCGCAGCAGAACAGGCCCGCCGACAAACCCGCCAGCAACGGCGCTAAAATCACTTCATGCATGACAGAGACATCCTAGCGGTGGATATGGAAATTTTCAACGATTTGGACGACAGAAGTATCTCTCCGTTGACATCCGTATCTCCTTGCTCACAAGTGGGTTGTCCTTTCGATGTGTCGAAGTGGCTGCGACAGCCCCATTTTAATTGACACGATTTCGGCACGGGAGGAACATATCTTCAAGTTGGTTGACGCCATCTTGCGATTGTCCGCGAGAGATTGGGCGAAGCCATCATAGGAGCGACATATGAAACGGGTTGCCGGGTTGATTGCGCTGGTTTTCGTTCTCTGCTCCTCGCCGCTTTTCGCCGCCACGTTGTACGTGGACAAGGGCAGTCCGGTGGCCGTCGCGCCATATTCCTCTTGGGCGACGGCGGCCCACGGCATCCAGACGGCGATCAATCGCGCCGCGGCCGGCGACACGATCATCGTGGGCGGCGCCGGCGGCACCTTGGTCTACAGCGGCTACAACGCCGACCCCGAAGGCGGCTACAACGTCGTGGTGCTGACGAAAAACGTGTCCGTCGTGGGCGCGGGCAATCCGATCATCGACGGGCTGGGGCAGGCCAGCGGCGTGTACATGACCGCGGGCAATCTCTTTGGGTTCACCATCCGGAATGCATCGACCAATTACGATGGAGTCGGTGCCCGCATCTCCGGCGGCTCGCTGAGCAATTGCGTCGTGGTAAGCAATCGGTGGACGGGCATCGACCTTCACAATACGGGCTCGGCCGTCAACTGTTTGGTTGCGCACAACAATAGCGGGGTGGATTTCGATGGCGGCAACTTGATCAACTGCACGGTGGTTCGCAACGGCATTGGCCTCTATATGATCAAAGAGTACGCCGCCGTCTTCAATTGCATCGCGTGGTCCAACAACGTGAACTATCATTATCGAACAGACGACCTGGATCGAACCTTTGGCGTGACCTATTTCTACAACAATTGCACGACTCCAGCCTATGCGGGACCTGGGACCGTCAACGGCAACATCGCGAGCAACCCGAATTTCCTGAACCCCGCTGCCGGAAATTATCGCTTGGGGGCTTCATCGTGCGTCAACGGCGGTTGGCCGTCGCCCGGGCTGGGCTATGGCCCTGTCGATCTGGACGGAAACCCCCGCGCCGTGGGCTTGCCCGACATCGGCTGCTATGAGAAGCAGCCCCGGCCGGAGCCCGCTTCCGACGCCTACGAGCCGGACAACTCCTCTTCCGCGGCCAAGCCGATCGCCAATGGCCAGACGCAGAATCGCACCCTTGCTTCCGGGGACGCGGACTGGGCCAAGTTCACGGTGGGCCCGGGCGGCGCATCAAACGTGCGGCTGACGGCCGGCAGCGCCGCCAGCGACACCTATGCCGACCTGTGGCTGTATGACGGGAATCTTCAGGTGCTGGCCTCCGATTTTTCCGCCTGGGGGACCCTCGCGACGATCACGGTTGCCTCCCTCCCGGCGGGGACCTACTACGTCCGCTTCGAAGGATCGGTTTTTGATGCCTATACCCTGAACGCAAGTTGGATGGCGGCGGCGCCGACGCCGGACGCCTACGAATTCGACGGCCACGCGACGACGGCCAAGGCGATTTCCAATGGCCAGACCCAGAACCACACCATGCACGTGGCGGGCGACGTGGACTGGGTGAAATTCACGGTGGGCGCCGCCGGGGCGGCGAACGTGCGGGTGGAAACGTCCGGCGCAAGCGGCGACACGCACATGTGGCTGTTCGGCCCCAACAGTTCCTCCACGCTGGTCGCCTACGACAACGACAGCGGCACCGGCAACTTCTCGCTGATCGCGAAGGCCACCTTGGCGCCGGGGACGTACTATCTCGGCCTCCGCGAATACGGCGACAATGCGACGATCGCGGCCTACTCCGTGAAAGCCAGTTGGACAACGCCGTCGGCGCCGGCGGGCGACGCCTATGAATTCGACGGCCACGCGACGATGGCCAAGGCGATCGCCAACGGGCAGACCCAAAACCACTCCATGCACGTGGCGGGCGATGTGGACTGGGTGAAATTCACGATAGGCGCCGCCGGAGCGGCGAACGTGCTGTTGGAGACCGCCGGGGCGAGCGGCGATACCCACATGTGGCTGTTCGGACCGAACAACGCCAGCACGTTGGTGGCCTACAACGACGACCGGGGGGGCGGCAACCTGTTCTCTCTGATTTCGCAGGCCACCTTGGCGCCGGGGACGTATTACCTCGGCATCCGCGAGTACGGCGACAACGCGACGATCGCGGCCTATACGGTGAAAGCCAGTTGGACGGCGCCAACGGTGCCGGTGGGCGACGCCTATGAATTCGACGGCTACGCGACGCTGGCCAAGCCGATCGTCATCGGCCAGACCCAGACCCACAGCATTCTGCCGGCCGGGGAGGTGGATTGGGTGAAGTTCACGGTGGGCATCCCCGGGGTGTCGAACATGCGGCTGGAGACCGCCGGGGCCAGCGGGGACACGCAAATGTGGTTGTTCGGACCCAACAACGCCAGCACGCTGGTGGCCTACAACGACGACAAAGGCAGCGGGAGCTATTTCTCGTTGATCACGATCGCCTCTTTGGCGCCGGGCACCTATTACATCGGGATCCGGGAATATGGCGACAACGGGATCATCCCGGCCTATACGTTGCAAGTGGGCGGAATTTCGCCATGAACCGGATTAATCTTGGAAATCTTGTCAAAAGAGTCGGATTCAGGAGTGGAACCATGAAGACGATTTTCCATGGTGGGCGAAACCAACAAAGGAGCGACATATGAACCGTATATTTAAGCTGTTACTCTTCTCTTATATCCTTTCGGTTTCATCGGTTCATGCGGCCCCAGAAACCCCATCGGCGGCGGGAACGCCGGATTTGGGTTCTGCCATCGCGCTCACGGATGCGCAATATCGGGAATACGCGGTTGGGGCCCGCGATTCTGAGCGGGTTTTGCTCAAGACCGGCGGTCTAGCCGTGGATACAGCTAACCGCTTTGCCGTCATTTCCTTCTACCGCAACACCTATATGGCCTCGGAAGGCTGGGAGGGGCGAATGGGGTGGAGCGGCAACCTGGGGGCCTGCAATGCCGGGACAGTGTCGAGCGCTTTTCACGATGACACCGGAAGACGGATCAATTATTTCCGCGCCATGGCCGGGTTGCCTGCCGACATCGCCTTCAATGCCGCCAAGAACGCCGATTCCCAGCAAGCGGCCCAGATGATGTCGCGGAACAACGCATTGAGCCACGCCCCGCCATCGAGCTGGCTATGCTGGACGGTGGCGGGAAGCAATGCGGCTTCCCATGCGAATATCGCATTGGGGAGCACGGGGCCGGCCGCCATCGACCTATTCATGGAAGATCCCGGCGCCAACAATGTCGCGGCAGGACATCGCCGGTGGATTCTCTATTCCATGGCCGGAGCGATGGGGAACGGCGGAGTTCCAGACAGCGGCGCCAGCTATCGAGCGGCGGCGGCGCTGTGGGTCATCGGCGATTTCAGCCCGACCCCCGCGGCGGTGCCCTACATTGCCTGGCCGCCCAAGGGATATGTTCCCTATACGCTGGTCTTTCCGCGCTGGTCCTTTGGGATCCCCGGAGCTCCGCTGTCGGCATTCAACAATGCAACCGTGACGATGACGATGAATGGCGCGCCCATGGCGGTGCAGATCGTCCATCCGACGGCCTCAAGCCCGGCGGCAGGCTATGGCGATCCGACCATCGTCTGGCAGCCGGTCGGGCTTCCTGCCGGGGCGCCGAGCCAAGACGTGGTATACGTCGTCACGATCGGCAATATCGCGGGCGTTTCGCCTGCCACGTATACCTATACCGTGCGGGCCATCGATCCGAATGACTCAAGCGATGCCTATGAATTCGATGGCAGCGCGGCGGCGGCCAAGGATATATCCAACGGCCAGATCCAGAACCACACCATGCACGTGGCGGGCGACGTGGACTGGGTGAAGTTCACGGTGGGCGGCGCGGGCGCGTCGAACGTGCGGGTGGAGACTTCCGGCGCGAGCGGGGACACGCATATGTGGCTGTTCGGGCCCAATGATTCTTCCACGCTGGTTGCCTACGACGACGAAAGCGGCACGGGGAGCTTTTCGCTGATCACGAAAGCCACCTTGGCGCCCGGGACCTATTATCTCGGCATCCGCGAGAACGGCGACAACGCAACGATCGCCGCCTACACGGTGCAGGCGAGCTGGACGACGGCGGCGGGACCGACGCCGGACGCCTACGAATTCGACGGCCACGCAACGACGGCCAAGGATATATCCAACGGCCAGACCCAGAACCACACCATGCACGTGGCGGGCGATGTGGATTGGGTGAAATTCACAGTGGGCGCCGCCGGGGCGTCGAACGTGCGGGTGGAAACTTCCGGCGCAAGCGGCGACACGCACATGTGGCTGTTTGGGCCCAACAATTCCTCCACGCTGGTCGCCTACGACAACGACAACGGCACCGGGAGCTTCTCGCTGATCCAAGTTGCCACCTTGGCGGCCGGGACGTACTACCTCGGCATCCGCGAATACGGCGATAACGCGACGATTGCGGCTTACACGGTGAACGTGAGCTGGACGACGGCGGCGGGACCGGCGCCCGACGCCTATGAATTCGACGGCCACGCGACGACAGCCAAGGATATATCCAACGGCCAGACCCAGAACCACAGCATGCACGTGGCGGGCGACGTGGATTGGGTGAAATTCACGGTGGGCGCCGCCGGGGCGTCGAACGTGCGGGTGGAGACGGGCGGGGCCAGCGGGGACACGCACATGTGGCTGTTCGGACCCAACAGTTCTGCCAACCTGATCGCGTACGCCGATGAAGGCGGAATCGGCAATTTCTCGCTGATCCAGGTCCCCACTTTGGCGGCCGGGACCTATTACCTTGGCATCCGGGAGTATGGCGACAACGCGACGATCGCGGCCTACACGGTGAAAGTCAATTGGTTGGCGGGGCCGGGAGGGCTCGATGCCTATGAATTCGACGGCACTCGGGCGGCCGCCAAAACCATTCTCAACAACGAGATCCAGACCCACAGCATCTATCCCGCGGACGACGTGGACTGGGTGAAGATCCAAAAGCCCATCAATGAAACGCGGACTCTGCGGGTAGAGACCGGCGGGACCACCGGGGACACGAAGGTGTGGCTGTATGGGCCGACCGGCATGCTGATCGCCTACAACGACGATCGGAGCATTGGAAACTATTTCTCGCTGATCAACGCCAGCCTCTGGGGCGCCGGCACCTACTACATCGGCGTCCGGGAGTGGAGTGCCTTTTCGACGATTCCGGCCTACACCCTGAAGGCCAGCTGGGTGACTCCCTGAGAAAGGCAGAATCCTGCGTTGACATCACCCTTTTCGAAGAAATATTGTTGATTTTGTGAATACGGGTTCCTGCTTCGGCAGGAGCCGAGAAAGCGAGAAAGAACATGAAAACCTGCAGTTCCCGGTTCTGGATGATGGTGCTCATCGGCTTGACGTGGCAAATGACGGCGCAGGCCGCGATCTCCTGGTACACGACGCGCGCGGCGGCCGTGGCGGCGGCGCAGGCTTCCGGCAAGCTTATCCTGCTTGTTGGCGGCAGCTCCACCTGCGGCAAAACCAAGTTTGTGAAGACGAACATGTGCGAACGGGCCAGCATTCGGCAGGTGATCGATCCGCATTACATCGGATGGTATTGCGAAGTGAACGCCGGCAATGAAGAGGATCCTTATACCACCGGTTTGGGCGGATACAATTTCCCGTTGGTGTGCGTCATCAATCCCAACGATTCCCTGCACTTTTTGGATCGATCGACCGACATCTTTTATGACGAGGCGGCCTTCCGGGCGCGGCTGCTGTCCCACGTGCCCGCCGGCCCGGTGGCAGATGCCTATGAATTCGACGGCCACGCGACAACGGCCAAGGCGATTGCCAACGGCCAGACCCAGAACCACACCATGCACGTGGCGGGCGACGTGGACTGGGTGAAATTCACGGTGGGCGCCGCAGGCGCGTCGAACGTGCGGGTGGAGACGTCCGGCGTAAGCGGCGACACGCACATGTGGCTGTTCGGGCCCAACAATTCCTCCACGCTGGTCGGCTACGACAACGACAACGGCACCGGGAGCTTCTCGCTGATCCAGGTCGCCACCTTGGCGGCCGGGACGTACTACCTCGGCATCCGCGAATATGGCGACAACGCGACGATTGCGGCCTATACGGTGAAGGTGAGCTGGACGACCTCGGCGGGACCGGCGCCGGACGCCTATGAATTCGACGGCCACGCGACGGTGGCCCGGGACATCGCCAACGGGCAGACCCAGAACCACTCCGTGCACGTGGTGGGCGACGTGGACTGGGTGAAGTTCACCGTGGGCAGCGCGGGCGCGACGAGCGTGCGGGTGGAGACGGGCGGGGCCAGCGGGGACACCCACATGTGGCTGTTTGGTCCCAACAGCGCCGCCAACCTGATCGCCTACGCCGATGAAGGCGGAATCGGCGACTTCTCGCTGATCCAGATCCCCACCTTGACGGCCGGGACCTATTACCTTGGCATCCGGGAGTATGGCGACAACGCGACGATCGCGGCCTACACGGTGAAAGTCAATTGGTTGGCGGGGCCGGGAGGGCTCGATGCCTATGAATTCGACGGAACCCAGCAGACCGCCAAAACCATTCTCAACAACGAGATCCAGACCCACAGCATCTATCCTGCGGGCGACGTGGACTGGGTGAAGATCCAGAAGCCCATCAATGAAACGCGGACTCTGCGGGTAGAGACCGGCGGAACGACCGGGGACACGAAGGTGTGGCTGTTTGGGCCGACCGGCACGCTGATCGCCTACAACGACGATCGTAGCATTGGAAATTATTTCTCGCTGATCAACGCCAGCCTGTGGGGTGCCGGTACCTATTACATCGGCGTCCGGGAGTGGAGTGCCTTTTCGACGATTCCGGCCTACACCCTGAAGGCCAGCTGGGTGACTCCCTGATGGCTTGCCTGTGTCGGACGCGATCCGATAATTATTTTGGCAAGAGGGCTGGAAGTTAAACAAGGAGTTGCTCGTGAAAAAATCCGATTGGTTGTTGGCGCTGGGCGCGATCGCATCGCTGTCCTTGACTCTGTCTGCCTTCGGGGCGCCGGACGCTTATGAGCCCGACAATCTGGTTGGATCTGCGCGGGCCATTGCCAATGGTCAGGTCCAGAATCGCAGCATCCATGCGGCGGGCGATACGGATTGGACCTCGTTCACGGTCGGCGGCAACGGGGCGCTGAATCTGGTCCTGGAGACTTCCGGCGCGGGGGGGGATACGCAAATCTGGCTGTTCGGACCAAACAGCGCCACCACCTGCATTGCCTACGACGACAATTCCGGCGCCGGAAATTTCTCGCGGATCGCGGCCGCCGGATTGCGGCCCGGCCAGTACTTCGTCAAGATCCGGGAGTATGGCAACGATGGTGCGATTCCGGCCTACACGTTGAGGGCCACCTGGACAACGCGGTACGTTACCTATGCCCCAGATGTCTGGGAAAGCGACAACGTGCCCGGACTGGCAAATGCGCTCGGCAACGGCGGAGTGCAGGGGCACAGCATCCACGTGCCGGGCGACGTGGATTGGGCGAAGTTCACGATCGGAGGCAGTGGGGCGCGGAATCTGATGATCGATACCTACTTCGGAGGCACTCAGGACGACACGCAACTTTGGCTGTTTGGCCCCAACAGCAGTACCACCTGCATCGCCTACAACGACAACTCCGGCTCGGGGAACTTTTCCTTGATCACGGCCAGCGGAGTCAGGCCGGGGACGTATTACGTCAAAGTCAAGGAGTACGGAAACGATGGGGCCATCCCGGCCTACAATTTGCGGGCGGACTGGACGGCATTGGAAAATCCAGACGCTTATGAACCGGACAATACGGCCGGCGAGGCCTATGCGTTGGCGCGCGGCGAAAGCCAGCACCACAGCATCCATGCCATCGGCGATACGGACTGGTTCCAGTTCACGGTGACGACCGCGGGCAGCATGGCTTGGTTGGAGACCTATGGGTCGTCGGGGAATACGGAGATGTGGTTGTTCGGGCCGGACACGGCCGCCACCTGCATTGCCTACGACGACAATTCGGGCGACGAACTCTGTGCCCGTATCTATGCGGGCCCGCTGCGGCCGGGAACCTACTATTTCAAGATCAAAGAGCGCGGCAACAACGAGACGATTGCCGGTTACGACCTGTATACGCTCTGGTAGCCCGTGGAAAAGTTCACCGTCGCGAGCGCGAAAGCCGGAATGTCAAAGCGTTTGGGCAAATGGTCGCAGACATTCTGCTGTCTCATCCTCGTGCTGGCGGGTGCGTCATGCGGCAAGCGGAAGGAGGGGGCCTTGCCGGGGTTGCCGACGGGAACGGGGACCTCGCAGACAAACGAGTCGGCCCGCGTGGTTTCCCCGCCGCCCAGCCGCGATCTGGCTCCCGAGCAACGGACTCGCCGCATCCAAGCCCGGCGTGCGGAGTTGGAGAAGCAAAATCCGGATGCCGAGAGCGCCGCCCTGCCTCCGGAAACCGCGAGCGACGGGGTCTCCGGTCCGGAAGAGAAACTGGATCCGGCGCAATTCCTCGAGGCATTGCGTTCCGCCGTGGCCGGAAACATGGACCCCGTCGAGGTCCAGTCGATTCTCGAGCGAGTCCCCCAAGATCCAGGACTCGTGCGGGATCTCCAAGCCATCCTTAACGATGTCGGCGCCGGGAAAGCCCTGCAAAGCTATGCGGCCGAAGCGTTGATGCGTGCCGGCACTCCCGAGTCCGTGAAGTCCGTGCTGGATGGACTTCTCGCGGCGGTCCGCTCCGGCGATTCAGGCCGAATCGATTCGCTGATGGCGGCGATGGTGGTTCCGACGACGACGGAAGGCATGCATCTCCTGTTCGATCTGCTGCTAGGCCGGGGCGTCTATGCGCGATCGCCGGAGGGCTTGCCGCCGGAAGTCCTGGCGGCGGCGAGAAAAGCCCTGCACATGGCGCCGGACCGTGAGGCCGTGGGCAACTGGGCAGCCCAGCTGTATCTCGATCCCGAGGTGATGGCCGACGTGGCGGCGATGTGGGAACTGTTCGACGGGGTTTCCCATCCCGTCATGCTGGCGCAATTGGCCGCGCGCGCCTATGCGGAGAACTTGCCCGACAACGCTTCGCCTTTTCTGGCCCGGCTCGGCGAGTCGGGAGGGCAAGGCGTCGTCTCCGCGGTGATCCAGATGGCGTCGGCGCCGGCCGTTCCCCTGGATGATGCCGCGGCGGTTCTCTATGACTGGAGCTTGGGGCATCCCGAGGATGCCCTGCCGGGGCTGTTCATCGACTACGTGTCCGATTCCGGACTGCCTCCGGAACAGCGCAGCGTGGCGGCGTTCGGATTGGCCGGAACGGCGGATCCGGAAGTTGCGAAACAAGCCCTCGAAAAGGCGCTGGAATGCGAAACCGACCCCGTCGTGCGAACGGATCTCCAAACGGCGATCTCCCTTCTGGAGACGGACCGGGGCAATTAGGAACGTTTTTCAGAATACCGCAGCCACACCACATCCCCCCCCCCGACGGGGTCGTCGGGGGCTCCAAGGGCATAGAGCCCGTGGCTGTTTGGAGCCGGGACGACCTCGTCCCGGTCGGATAGGAGCGGGCGTAGAGCCGTGGTACCCCGGACAGGGATCGAACCTGCGACCTACAGTTTAGGAAACTGCCGCTCTGTCCAACTGAGCTACCGGGGCTTCAACGACTTACGACGAACGTACCAAAAAGTGTTGACGGTTTGTTGACAAACTTCGCCCTTATGCCTTATGGTTCTTCGTAGTTCTACATGGAGCCATAAATGAGCCGAAAGAAAAAGCTGAAAATGCCAGTCACTCGGGAAAGCGGGATTCCGATTCGCTTTCTGCCTCATCGCAAGCGCAAGCCGTGGATGCTGGATTTGTACAAGAATGGGGAGCGGACCCGCACTTGTTTCGCCACCGAGGAAGAAGCCAAGCAAGCCGCCATGCGGGAGGCTGGCAACATCGTATCCGAGGGGATGCAAGCGCTGGTGCTTTCGCGTGAACAGCGGCGCGACGCGGCGCGGGCTCTCGGGATTCTTAACGGGACGGCCACGCTTGAAGCCGCCGCCGATTTCCTTATGCGGCACTCGGTGGCCGGGGAAGCTGGCAAGCCTGTTCGGGAAGTCGTGGACGACTTTCTGCAAGCCAAGCGCGGGGCCAATCGTCGGCCCGGAACATTGCGCGATTCTAAATCCCACCTTGGGCGCGTCGTGGCGGCGTTCGGGGATCGCCCCCTCGGCACGATCACCCTGCTGGACTTGGAGCGTTGGCTGGGGGGGCTCGCTGTCGGGCCCGTGACCCGCGACCATTATCGGCGTTATGTCGTTAGCCTGTTCAAATACGGCCAGCGGCGCGGCCTGTGCGACCGCAACCCGGCCCTCGGGCTGGCCAAGTCCGGGCGCGATGAACGGATGCCATCCATCCTGACCCCGAAGCAAGCGCAAGACATTTTGGAAGCAGCACAAGTCCACGCTCCCGAGATGGTGATGTACTTTGCCGTGGCTCTGTTCGCCGGATTAAGGCCAATGAATGAACTCGCTCGGCTTGACTGGCGCAACATCGACTTCAAGGCCAAGACAATCATGGTGGACCCGGCGACGGCCAAGCGGCGGCGCTCGCGGTATGTGAAGATGTCGGCAAATCTGATTGCTTGGCTGACACCCTATCGCCGGACCTTCGGGACGGTGTTCTATTCCCGCCGCCTGTTCCGCAGGGTGGTTGACAAGGCGGGAATCGCAACCTGGACCCCGGATGTGATGCGGCACTCGTTCGCCAGCTACCATCTTGTAGCGCACGGCGACGCCAACGCAACCGCCCTGCAACTCGGCCATGCCGGGGCTCCGGGTGTCTTGTTCGACCACTACCGCGCTCTCGCCAAGCCGAAGGATGCGCGGGCCTTCTGGAAGATCAAGCCGAAGGCTCAAAAGGTTATCCAATTCCCACAACACGCCACCGCATAGGAGCCGCGCATGAAACCGGATGCTTTGAAAAACGCTGTCGCCATCGCGAAGGGCCAAAAGAGAACGCCATCCATAATTCGCGTGATAAAGCTTATGGATGAACAGGATGCCGAAAGGTTGGCGCGGATTGAAAAAGCTGAAGCCGAAAAGCTGGTGCTGATCGAGGTCGCCGTGGAGCGCGGCAAGCGGGTTGCGAAAGCGGAAAAACAGGCCGAGGCGATTGGTGAAGTTGTGGGCCACACGCGATTTCTTTACGCTGACCGCAAGGCGCAAAAGAATCGGCGCAGCAAGGCGGGAAAGAAAACCCAGCGCGACACAAAGGACAGCGGGCTATGGGATCGCTATGAGGCATTCCGGGCCATGCGGGCGAAAATCGAGAGGGGCGAAAAGCAACTTGCGGCCGCAACGGATGTCAAAGCGGCATCGAAGGGGAATATCACCATCAAGCCCGAAGCCCTCGTCCGCTATTACCGCGCATGGATGAAGAAGCGGAAAACGGATTAAGCGCTGGATAATCCGCCGAAAGTCGAGGCCCGCAAGCGTCAATGTTTGCGGGCTTTTTCGTGCGGAAAAGCGGATTGGCAAATCCGTCCGTTCTCGGAACGGCTCAAATGTTCTCGTCAGCGCAGACAACCCTATCCTCAACCCTGCGTCAGCGCCAACAGGCGCGGAAAGTCGCTGACATGAAAGAGCAAGCTACAACCGAAGCCGTGGAACGCGGTTTCCTGAACCCCGGACAGGCCGCAAGGTTCCTGTCCATCTCCCGCCGATACCTCGGCCACCTGACCGGAATCGGGATTATCCCCGTACACCGTCTCGGGACACGATGCGTCCGCTACGCTCGCGTCGATCTGGTCAACGCCATGCAATCCTTTCGCCGGGGGAAATAGCCATGCCCAACCCGACCAACGAAAAGCGGGAATGCCTTTGCCAAGGCAAACCCGCGAACCCGACCGACTGCAACCCTAGCATCTGCCAGCCCTCAATTCAAGGTGTTCGGCGGATAGATTACTTCGCCGGGATCGCGATGGCGGGCATCCTCGCTGGCCGTCCAGAAGATGCCTTCGCGCTATGCGACGATGGGAACGACCTCGCGCTTGCCGCTTCCCATGCGGCGCGCGCGATGGAAATGGCCGCGATGGCGATGGGAGCGGGACTATGAGCGCCCCCATCGAATCCGCGCTGGCCGAGAGTGTGCTGATAGGAGCTTTGCTTCAGGAGCATGACCCTGTGTTTTCTGTCTGCCAAGCGCATGGAATCACGGAAGCCAGTTTCACCATCGAACGGTGTGCGCGGGCATGGCGGACGATGGAACGAATGCGGGCTGAACGGAAACCCATCGAGCTTATGTCCGTCGCTTCAAACTATGGCGACAATGCCTGTGATGCGATGATCGAACTTGAACCGATGTTCAAGGATTGCGTGACCACCGCCCACGCGACCTACTACGCGCAGGAGGTACGCAACGCCGAACGGCGGCGGGAGCTTCATACAGCCGCGAGGATGGCCGTGGAGCAACTGGACAAGGGCGGCGCGGTGGAAGTCGTGGCCGCGAATCTGCGCGAAGCGGGCGAGGCCGTTGCGGGCGGCGCGGGAGGAGCGCGGATCGTGGCGGCGCAAGACTTCATGGCCGAACCGATCCCCGAACCTCCACAAGTGATTCGGAGCGTATTCCGCGCCGGGCAGGTCGGGATGATCGCGTCCACCGCCAAGGGCGGCAAGACCTGGCTCATGCAGACGCTGGCGCTGGCCGTGCCGAACGGGCTGCGCTGGCTCAAATGGCAAACGACACCGGGGCGCGTTCTCTACGTCGATCCCGAACTGCCCGCCTACGACGGACAAACGCGGTTCCTCACAGTCGCGGACGCGCTGGGCTTGGATTGCATCCCCGATGGGCTGGACCTCTGGCGCGTCAAGGGCGAGACCATTTCCATCCGCGATATGATCCCGAAGATCCTGCTGCGGCAAAAGCAAGTGGGCAAGCCTTACTCGCTGATTTTGTTGGATAGCCTCTACTGCCTTAACGGCGGGCGTGACGAAAACGACAACACCGAACAGGCTAAGACGATGCAGGAGCTTTACGCGCTGACGGCCCAAACGGGCGCGGCGGTGCTGGTCACGCATCACTTCAGCAAGGGCAACAAGGCGAAAACGGACCATCTGGACCGCGCCTCCGGCGCCGGAGTCTTTACACGTGCGCCGGATGTGTTCATGACATTGACTCCGCACAAGGAGCCGGACTGCTACTCCGTGGAAACGACCTGCCGTTCATTCGCAAGGCCGGACCCGTTCGTGATTCGGTGGACGTTCCCCTTGTGGTCGCTGGCCGATGAACTGGACCCGGATCACCTGAAACGGCCGGGCGCGGGGCGTGGTCCGCAATTCACACCTCAACAGATCGTGGACCTCCTACCCGCCGATGGCTTATCCCATGCCGATTGGTGGGCCAAGGCCAAGGCGCAAGTGAAATGTGGAAAAACCACCTTCAACAATCTGCTCGCCAAGGCCAGAGCCGATAAGCTGGTGATGGAGTGTTTTGGGAAGTATCTGCCCGGGGCGCTCGGGGCCGAGGAGGAGAAAATCTGATGGCTGATTTGGTTCAAGTTCGCCCTATAGTATTTGTGGATCAAACGGACCGACTTGGAACAGGGGGGGCTTTGCCTCGGCCCCCCTGTCCCTTCGCCGCAAGTCCGCGAAGTCCGATAAAGCCAAAACGGACTAAACGGACTTTCTGGACCTGACGGCAAAAAGCATGGTTTCCTATAGCCAGAAAAAGCGGAATCCGGCGCTGGCGGCGGCTGTAAGTTTCAGTCGAATAGAGGCAAACCCGCCGCCGCAAGCGAGCGGTGATATGACGGCGATGTCGAGGTGGCCGTCTGGCCGTAATGGTACGGTGATTTGACGGTGATTCGGGGTGGCCGTCCAGCCTAAATGGTCGAGGTGGTTGTAGGTGATTCGGGGGTGGCCGCCTGTCCACGATGGTCGTGGTGGTTGTGAGGTGATTTCAGGGTGGCTGGCCGCATTAAAAAATGGCAAATAATGCGTGAACCGTGACCCATATA
>CAZECJ010000008.1:0-47568 GCA_964510645.1 uncultured Verrucomicrobiota bacterium
GGCGGGGAGCGGGGCCTGCATGCTGAGCGCGAAGAATTCCTGGCCGGCGCGGCTGTAGAGCATGTTCAGGAGTTCGCGGGTGAGGGGATCGATCTGGCTGGGGCTGGCGGCATCCAGGTAGAGGTAGAGCGTGCGCGTGAGGGGATAGCGGCCGGCATAGACGTCGTCGGGGGCGGGCGCATAGGCGGGCCGGCCGGTTTGCGGAGCGAGCGCGAGGGTTTTGGTCCCGGACATGAAGTTCTGGGCGTTGAGATAGCCGATGGCGGCGGGGTTGGCGATGACCGCGTAGGACACGCCGATATACATGGCGCCGGGGTCGTTCTGCAGGCGCGGATCGAATGGGCCGCCTTGCAGCACGATATGCTGGAACAGGCGGGAGGTCCCGGTTTCGAGCGAGCCGCCCCACAGGTCGATCTTGCGCGCGGCCCATGGGTCCCCAAGCCCGAGGTCGCCCCAGGTCTGGAGCCGTTCCGGGGCGCCGGCGCGCAGTTCCGTGCCGAAAATGGCATCAAGTTGCGGAAGGGTGAGGGACTCGATGGGGTTGTTGGTGTGGACGATGACGAGGATGGGGTCGAGGGCGGCGGGAAACTCCATGACGGGATAGCCGCGTTCGCGGAAGAAGCGTTCGCGGTCGGCCAGGCTCATGGGGATGCTCATCATGCAGATTTTGGTTTCGCCGGCGAGAAAGGGCTGCAGGGCCTGGTAGCTGCTGAGGCTGCGGACGGAGTCGCCCCGGAGGCCCGGATGATAGGCGTTGAGCAGCCGCTGCATCTGGATGATGGCGTAGAGCGAGGAGGCGGTGAATTTCAGCATCATCTCGCCTTCGAGAGGCTCGGAAGCCGGCACGTAGGCGGGGTAGGATTCGGCGGCGAATGCGGCCCGGGCGTAGGGATTGCGCACCATGACGTCCACGGGCTGCTGTACGGTGCGTTCGGTCCAGTCGACGTCCCGGCCCCGGGGTTCGATCTGGGCGGCGGCCTGGATGAACTCGCTGCCGGCGGTGATGCGTTGATTGAGCTGAATGGCCAGTTCGTTGGCGTCGCAGTCCGTCTGCGGCACTTCGCAGGCGACGGCGGTGAGGATGAGGCCGTAGATGCGGATTTCGCCTTTGAGACGGCGCAGGACGACCTGGGTGGCGGTCGGATAGCGGGCGAGGTCGAGAATGAACGTGTCCGTCTTGGCCTCGCGGCCGGCGACGATGATGTTGGAGAAGAGATCGGCGGCCAGAAGCCGGTTGTCGGCATCTTGGAGCTGCACCACGAAATCGCCGTTGGTGGTCTCCTCGTAGACCATGGTCAGGGCGAGGTCGGCGGCGATGGCGGCGCGGTCCAGACTCAGGATCAGCGCGCCCCGTCCGAGCGGCAGGGCGTCGCGGGCGAGCCAGGCTCCGCGAACGGCATCGAAGGCGCCGTCGGCCTGACGGATGTCCTGGAGCCAGGGCGAGGCCGCGGCGATGGCGCGGAGATCCGCGTCGCTGCGCACCGCCTGGAAATCTACGGCGGCGACGGCGGCGGGGGCGTTGGTCTGGGCGACGGCGGGGATGGAGAGTAGCAAAACGCCCAGCCCGAGCATGTACCGGAACGATTTCATACCTCGAGGCTAGCCCTGCGCAGAGGGGGCGGCAAGCCAATTCCGCATTTCAAATTATAGGACTGCCCCATTTGCGAGCACGATGTATTCTGGCGGGCATGAATGGGAAATCTCACAATCTGGAATATCTCAAAAATGCGGGCGAGGCCGTTGAAGCGATGCTTCCCGACCACCACGGCTTCATCATCATAGCCGTGCCGTTCAAGGGCGGAGACGGGCGGTTGAAGTATATCTCCAGCCTCAAGAGGGAAGATGCGATCAAGATTCTCAAGGAATTCCTGATCGGGTGCTGCGGCGAGGAGGAATGGATGCGGCACCTCAAGTGACGGTTGCCCCCGGTTCCCGGGGATGACGATCCAGGGACGCGCAGGCACGGGCGGGCGGAGGAATTAACTGCGAAATGCGCGAATGGCGCGAATGGGATCTTAGGGTAGGGCTGCTTCGCTTGTCCGCCATGGCCTTGGCAACGGCGGGCCGAGGGTGCCGGGCTGTTCCTGATCGTTGGGTAGGGACGCCTCTCCGAGGTGTCCGGGCTGTTCATTTCGGCTGTAGCCGGCCTCGCTTGTCCACAGACCCGTCCTCAGAAGCTTTAGCGAAGGACGAAGCCTTGGCGAAGGAGGGCTGAGGCCGTGGCTGGGTCAATTAGGGGTCAGTCCCGTATTCTAGTAAAATATTGGGTTGAACGGCTTCTGCATTTCTGGAAAAGTGTGGAAGCTATGCCAAGGAAACCAAGAGTGGAATACGGCGGCGCGGTCTATCATGTGATGTGCCGCGGGAATGGCGGACAGCCGATCTTTGTAAACGACCAAGATCGCCGGATGTTTCTGGATGCTCTGGGAGAGGTCTGCGAGCGCTGCGGCTGGCGTGTCCATGCCTATGTGCTCATGGGCAACCACTACCACCTGCTGCTGGAAACGCCGGAGCCCAATCTGGTTGTGGGCATGAAATGGTTTCAAGGAACCTACACCCAGCGCTTCAATGCCTGCCATCGGCGATGGGGGCATCTGTTCCAGGGGCGATACAAGGCCCTACCCATCCATGCCGACGAGGCGGGCTATTGGGAAGCTGTCTCTTCGTACATCCATCTCAATCCCGCTCGCGCCGGCCTCTTTGACCTGAAGAATGGCGATTTAGCTGATTATGCGTGGAGCAGTTATCCTGCCTACGTCCGGTCCGGCAAGCGCACCCCGTGGTTATCCGTGGTACGCGTGTTGGGTGCGCGGCAATGGACAGACGGCGCGGCGGGGCGCAAGGCCTACCGCCAGTTCATGCAGAAACGGGTGTCGGAAATCCTCCACGCCGACAATCCCCGCGAAGCCGACGAAAACTGGAAGAAGATCCGACGGGGCTGGTTCCTGGGGCCGGAAGAGTTCCGGGATCGGTTGGGCGAGTTGATCGATGACCAGATGGGGCAGAGAAAGCGTTCGTCGTATTCGGGGGAGGAAGTTGTCCGGCACGACGAGCGGATGGCGGAGGCGCTGCTAAACGCGGGAATGGAAGCCTTGGGCCTCGATGAGAAAGAGGTGCTTGCCGGTCGGAAAGGCTCCGACGAGAAATGCCTGCTGGCCTGGCTGGTCCGTCGCCGAACCGCCGTAACCAATGAATGGATTAGCCGGCGCTTGAAGATGGGGCGGTCGGATTGCCTGAGCCGCTATCCCCAACGGATCGAAGGGACCCGAGATCGCCGCCTGCTGCAGCTGCAGGGCCGGCTGGACAAAATTACTAGATTACGGGACTGACCCCTTTTTGCTGCAGCTGCAGGGCCGGCTGGACAAAATTACTAGATTACGGGACTGACCCCTTTTTGTGACGGTTGGGATGGGAAGAACCGGGCGGGTGTGGGGGTGGTGGGGGATCCCCCTTCGCTGAAGCTATGGGGGACAAGCAAGCGCGGTATGGTGGGCGAAAAGAGGAAGGGAGGAAACGGATCCGCTCCGCATTATAATTTTAGGACCCCGTTACATTCACACCATGTAAATTCCGACGTGGCTTTGGCGCCGGCGGCTTGGCTAATGGATGCCACCCCTGCAATTCATGCGACATAACTATATGTATATAAAGACAATACAGAATATATATTTGTTTGAAAAAAAGTATTGACTAAGAATCAGAATCGACCAAAATAGGCGCGTTAAATGTGGTATATATATGTACCAGCGATGCATCTAATGCACATACTATGCACACACTAAGTGTCAATAAGATGAGGCGCTTGGCCAAATCATTTGGGATTGACAGGGATATGTCCTTGGCCAATCATTGGGGCAAACTTCTGATAATGGATGTATTTCTTGTTTTTCATGCACATTGTCTATGCATATAACTAATAATTTGTGGCGATGAAACGCCATAGTGAAAAAGGAAAAAGCAAAAGAAAAGGTGAAGTCATGGCTAGGTTGACGGTTGAATTCAATGAAGAGGTGTCGAAAAAGCTAGAGGAGTTGGCTGAGTTGGAGGGAAGGACCAAGACGGAGATTCTCCGTCGTGCTTTGGGCTTGTACAGCTATCTTGACAAGGAAATGACTGAACAGGAAGACGACCGGTTCTTGGCAATTACGGACAAGGAAAGCAAAATACTTTCCAAGATTAAGTGGCTATAAGGGTAGTGAATCGAACTCATCTTGGGCTGGAGGATAAATCGTGAGTGATGCATCAAAAGAAAACCAGGCGCCAAAAACGCCTGGTGAGCCTGTGGAAGATCAGCCTATAATGAAGAGCGTAGATGCAATTGCAGCGGATGAATGCGCAGGCGATCAATCTGCACGGCCAAGGAGTTCGAATAATAAGGTAAGAGAAACCGCCGCAGGCCAACCTGCGGCGATATCTCTCCGACAAACCCCCCAAAAGGAGCGCGCATTGCGAAAAAGTGATGCGTTCACTATAAGAGAACCAGCTACTGAACTCGAGCTTTTCTGGTCTGTCGTGGCTGCGGTAATTTTTGTTGTTATTGCCACCTTTATTGCCGTGATATTTTGGCGTTGGTATGTCGACGACAAAGGATTAAAAGCAACGTTATCGATAATTGGTCCGAATGGTGTTTCAAAAGAGGCAATAAAGCAATATTGTGAGCTTTCAAACCAAGCGTTTCAAAGGGCATGGCAACTAGTAGATCGCGTTGTGTTGGGGGGGCTGATGTCATTATTGACTCTAATTCTTGGTTATGTCTTTGGGATAAAGCGTCGGACTTAATGCGATTTTAACGCGGCGCGGGTTTCACAAAAAAGCGGCGCATATTTTAAGCAGATCGGCTAATGATCACATATTATATGTGATCGTTAATAGCCTATAGATATACGGGGGGGGTTATGTCCCCCTTGACTTTCTCTTGCAACTCAGAATAGGCTACAACCATATTTTCCGAATAAGTCGGAATAATATATGATTGGAACTGGAGTTGCACATGCAGGGGTGGCTAGCAGTTGATGTCATGAGTTGCTCACTAGGCGAGCAAACGAGACTATACAACGATTTACATTGTAAAGAAATAGCGGCCGATTCACAAAAGTTCATTGCATGGGGGTCTCCGGATATATTGCTGCTATCTGTTTTGCCGGGTGTAAAAGAGGCAAAGGAAGCATATAATCGGCATACAGACCCCTGCATATTCGATCGCCAAGTGCATTTTGGGCATATTATTGACCACACTTGTGAGGATCTAAAGGCCGTGACAAATGTACTGCCGTTGGTCGGCGTAACGTTTGTAAAAATTAAAGATTATCCAATTAGGAAGTTGCGCCAAGCCCAATTGGGATTTATTGCTTACGATTGGCTTAAGAAGCGACTTAAACAAATAATTCCTGAAATGCAACGGGTGTTCCCAGCACTGCCGGCTCAGAATTATGAGTATATTTTATGTGCAGCCACAGGATGGGCAGATGCTATTATAGTATCTTTCAGTAATTCATATGCGCCCATACAATTGCTCGCATCACTCCTCCGCAATACAAATGTAGCAGATATCCTTGACTATTATAATATTGCGCGTCGAGATCATAAAAATATGCCGGCGCATGCTCTTATAACAACCTGCACAATACCTGGTACGCATATTGGACCATCAGTCCCAGACAGTTCAGAAGAAGCGCGAAGCATTGCAGACGCTTTATGCAGTAAGTTGGCAAATTGGGATAACAATCTGGTGAAGCCATATATTACAGCACATGCGAAACCTGGACATCTGAATGAGACGATGGAGATATTTGGTGGGAATTCGGAATCTGTCTATCCAACATTAGGACGCGCTGACTTTGCCGTTGGAGTGTCTACTGAATGTATAGCTTCCACCACGGCACATCATAGATTTATTCTCGAAAAATTAGTGGCAATGGCCCCGGAATCATTTTTATGGACAGAAACGCATTATGGATTTATCGGAGATGTATTTAGGGTAGAAAATAATAAAACGAGAGAAAATGAACGCGCCACCAATATTACCCATGGAGAAACAATATACTCAGATAAGACAGACCCGCTTTCCGGCGTCGTTCCCACTCATACGTTGCGTGCATTTAGGCAAATAGGAAGAAGCCTACAGGGAATTACGCAACACGAAGCAACGCGAGACTACTACGAATCCCTTAAGAAATGCTACGATATAGCCTGTGTGAATTCAAATATCACGGCTTTCTACTTAAAGCAGGCCTCTTTACCAAGGTTGTCGCATAAATTGGCAGAGAGTTTAAGTAGAGTATCTGAAGGCCTTGAACTATGTTTCAAGGATAGATATCGTGGCGCATTCCCGTCAGGGTCAACATCCGCAGTGCCTGCACTTGCCTCACAGGCCTCATTTCACAAATGTCTTTCGACGGTTGACGGACTTGCGAACATTGTTTTGGAGGTCGTATATAATAATTCGCATTCATCGCGTCTTAGTAAAGCGGAAGAAATATTGAATAAATGGCATCCCGTGTGTTGTTGCCACTTGGGTAATGCACCCGAACCAAGTATTACCATAGCTCAATATTTAGGCGTTGGGTTTATGAATATACCTTCAGACCTCATGTTTTCTCCTGAAGGCGTCATTTATGTGTTTCATGAGGCTGGACATCTGTATTGGGAGCAATTGTCAGAAGAGGACAAGAAATTCCGAAAAATAATATCTGATTTGAAAAAGGAGTCGCAAACGGTCTACGATCTTGTATGTGAGATATTAGGGGATATTTTTCCGCTATCCGTGGTATTTCGGGGCGATAATAAGAGGATGTATAATGAATTTGTGCCATTGCTAAAAAGTCTTGACGAAAATAGCGATATTACGCAAATGGAATTGCGGTGTACGGCGGCAGGCATGCTGTTCTCGGCAATATCAGGCGATAAAAATCTTACAATAGAAGAACCGATTGAAAAGCAATTGATCGATTCGTCTAGCCAGAGTAATAAAAAGAAATATGCCGAGCTTCTAGATAAAAGCTCAAGTCGCATTGTTGTGGCTCTACGTCAAATAATTCAAATTCCCAAAGTTGCGGCATCACTGTGGTCATTAAAATGTCTTTCCTCCCTGTCCACTGTAAAAGGTTTAAATAGGAGCCGACGTGCGCTATTGAAAGCGGTCCAAAAACGCTATGAAAAGGAGGGAAATATTATGCCGCAAGAGAACTTCACGCATTTGCTGTGGCAGCTTCTAAGGAGGGCAGAGGCGCATTTCCCGCGGTAAATGAAATGCAATTCGCGGCCGAAAAGGGGGCGGGTAAACATCATTACTATTAATATATTATCTGGCCGATGTATGATGTGTTTTTATTGTTAAGCGGGAGAATGATGGTTTAGGACTTATCTTGCAAGCCGGGAGGGGGGGCGATTATCCTTTGTAAACATTGGTGTTGTGCCACTCGAGGAATTCGGGGGATGGCTTGTCGGCGGGATTGGCGGGTAAGCGGATTGGGGCTCCGTGGTGGCGGTAGTAGTCGCGACCGTTATCGAACTCCTCTTTGATGCGGCGGCTGACTTCGACATGCATGGTCGGGGTGATCGTGATGTAGCCTTTGTCGAACAGGGCGTGGAGATCGCGGCGGAGGAGAAGGCCATTTCGGACGAGGTGTTGGCCGCTTTCGGAGTAGGGCTTGATGTGCGCGGCATCGAGCGCGGGGAGGGTGCGCTCGTTGGTCATGGCGCAGCGGCGCTCGTAGGCATCTGTTACCAGCACGCGGAATGAGCCTTGGCCCAAGCGGGGAAAGGTGAGGATGGGTGAGCCGTACTGAGGGGCGCCTCCCTCGGCCACAGAAACGGACGGCGCCATGGCGAATTGCAGATGTTTCAGCAGGGAAATGCCGGGCTCAACGGTCAGGTCGTAGGTGCGCCCCTGAACGATGTTTGATTTCCAGTCCGATGGAATCGGAATCCAGGAATGCGGCGGGAAGAAGAACGGCTGCTCAAGAATGATGCATCCGAGCGTGTAGTCTTCGAGCCGGTCGTCGTGCTGACGCCGGTACTTGGCGACGCGTCGGCGCATGTCGGTGAGATTGAGGGCGCCGTTGGAGACGCCGAAGGACTCCCAGGCGAGGCTGATGGGCAGGAGGCTGGAATGGGCGAAGATGCCGCCGCCTACGATGTAGTTTTCGGGGCTGTGGAGCTTGAAGAGGAAGAGTTCGCCGGGGAGGAGGGCGCGGAATTGGTTGTTGCCGCCAGGCTGCCAGAAATTGACTTCGTCGAGCTGCGGGCGGTGGCTCAGCAGGTCAAACCAGTCGCGATCGGTTATCCCGATGTAGGCTTTCATTGGAATATCGCCGAATTCACGGGCAAAGATTAGCAAAAGCGCGGCGGCTTGTCGAGGGTCCGGGGCGGGTTTTACGTAGTACGTAAAAAACGGGCCCGAAAATTACGTAGAACGTAAAAACTTTCAGCGGATTTTACGTAGAACGTAAAAACTTTGGCCGATTTTTACGTAGTGTGGAAAAAATCTTTCCACAGTCGCGTGGAAAAACCGATGAGCCGCGATTTAGCGAGCCGGGGGCCGCGGATGCGGCGAGCGCCCAAAGGGCGCGGAGGGGTCGGGGATCGGATGTAGGCCGGGGTTATATCCCCGGCGGGGTTGGGAGGGGGCAGCCCGCCACCCGTAGAAGGGTGGCCTACATGATCCGAACAGCCCCGGCCTCAGCGAGGCCGGCTACAACGAGGATTGGATAACCGTTGAACCGTGAACTGTGAACCGTGAACGGGCGGCCTATTTCGCCTTGGCCGCCAAGGCCGCCAAAATCTTCTCCGGAGTCACCGGGATTTCGTAGAATTCGATGCCGATGGCGTCTTGGATGGCGTTTACGACGGCGGGGGCGACGCCGACCACCGGATGCTCGCCGATGCCGCGGGCGCCGAAGGGGCCGACTTCGCCGGGGTTTTCGACGCACTCGATGGTCTGTTTGCCGGGGGCGTCTTTGATGTTGGGGAAGCGGTACTTCCCGAACGAGGGGTTGAGCATCTTGCCGTCGGCGTCGAATTTCAATTCCTCGTGCAAGGAGGCGCCGAGGCCGATCATGACGCCGCCGGCGATCTGTCCGCGGATCTGCTTGGGATTGATGACGGTGCCGACGTCGAAGGAGGAGGCGAAGTGGTCGACGATGACTTTGCCGGTTTTCTTTTCGATGCGGAGGGCGCAGGCCTGGGAGCCGAAGGTGTATTCGACGCCGAGTCCGCCGCGTCCGTCGGGGTCGGGGTTGGAGTAGCGGGGGAGGCGGGCGTCGGAGGTAGTATGGACGACGTCGCCGATGGTGATGCCGGTTTCGGTGATGTAGCCGTGGATGAGGCGGGTGATGGGGATGCCGAGTTCGGGGTCGTGCTTGAGGAAGACGCGCTGGCCGTCGTAGTCGAGGTGGTCGGGGTCGACGAGGAGGGCTTTGGCGGCGGTTTCCTTGAGCATGGCGATGGCTTTGTTGCAGGCGCGGATGATGGCGCGTCCGCCCTGGGTGGTGAACATGGAGCCGATGGTCTGCCATTCCCAGGGGCAGTATTGGGTGTCGATTTCGCGGTAGACGCTGATCTTGGAGGGGTGGATCTGGAGGGCTTCGCCGGCGATCTGCTGGACGGCCATGCGCAGGCCTTGGCCGACTTCGGCGCCGCCCATGTTGATGGCGGCGGAGCCGTCGGGGTTGAGCTTGAGGTAGCAGGATTTGGAGGAGAAGGGGGCGCCTTTGGGGGATTTCATGAGGGCGGCGAAGCCGCGGCCGTAGTAGTAGTTTTCGTCTTCGGCGGGCTTGTCGCCGGCGTAGATGGCGGCTTGGACCTTGTCCTTGCAGTCGCGGACGGAGCCGTTGGTGGCGTACATGCGCTCGCCGGCGGCGTTCTGGGTGTTGGGGCCGAGGTAGTTTTTCTCGCGGAGGGCGAAGGGGGAGAGGTTGAGCTTGCGGGCGAGGATGTCCATGAGGCGCTCGACGGCGAAGTGGCCTTCCTGGTGGCCGTAGCCGCGGAAGGCGCCGACGGGGGGGGTGTTGGTGTAGACGCACTTGGATTCGAGGAGGGCGTGGGGGAAGACGTAGGGGCCGGTGCAGTTGTGCGTGGCGGCGTTGCAAACGTGGATGCCGGTGTCGGAGAAGGCGCCGGTGGAGTGCAGGATGTCGGCCTGGATGGCGACGAGGGTGCCGTCTTTCTTGGCGCCGATCTTCATGTGGTGGCGGAAGCCGTGGCCGATGAGGGTGCTGGTGAAGTCTTCGCGGCGGGAGGCGACCCACTTGACCGGCCTGCCCGGGACGTGGGAGGCGATCCAGGCGACGGTCTGCTCGACGGTGATGTCGGATTTGTAGCCGAAGCAGCCGCCGATTTCGGGGATGCGCACGCGGACCATCGAGGAGGCTTTGTGGTAGGCGTGGGCGAGGTCGTCGCGGATGATGAAGGGGCAGATGGAGGAGGACCAGGCGTCGATGGTGCCGTCTTCGTTGAAGCGGACGATGGCGCCGTGGGGCTCGATGGCGGCGCAAGAGCCGTGGGGATAGACGAATTCGCCTTCGACGACGACGTCGGCTTCGGCGAAGCCTTTGGCGACATCGCCTTTCTTGAGGCGGAAGGTGTTGGCGATATTGGTGCCGGGGACGCAGCCGAGGCCGGGGAGGTGCCAGTATTTTTCGGCATCGGGGTGGATGAGGACGGCGTCCTTGGCGAGGGCGGCGCGGGCGTCGGTGTAGACGGGGAGGGGCTTGTATTGGACCTTGATGCCTTTGAGGGCTTCGGTGGCGTGGCGCTTGGTGTCGGCGATGACGGCGGCGACGTGGTCGCCGATGTGGCGGACCTTTTTGACGGCCATGGGGGAGATGTCGCTGATGTTGTCGCCGTAGAGGGTCTTGCAGTCGCGGCCGGTGACGACTTTGACGACGCCGGGCATTTTCTCGGCTTCGGCGACGTCGATGGAAAGGATTTCGGCGTGGGCGAAGTCGGGGTGGAGGATGGCGGCGTGGAGGAGGCCGGGGAGGCGGACGTCGTCGAGGTATTGGGCTTTGCCGATGGCCTTGGAGATGGCGTCGGGGCGGGTCATGGATTGGCCGATGTATTTGAATTTGGACATGGGGGGCCTCGCTTTTATGGGTGTCGAATGGAGGATGAATGTAGCATGGGGAGGAGGGAGAGACAATTAAGAATGAAGAATTAAGAATGAAGAATGGGGGAAAGGGCGGGGAGGGGGGCGGTGGGAGGGGAAAAGAAGAGTGCGGGAAAGGATTCGGGAAAACGAGGCGGCAAAACGAAGGCCTGTCATTTCCGCGCTGCCGCTTCGAGGTCGACACCTCGCGTACACGAGTCTGCTCGGGTCGCCCGCAAAGCGGCATCATCGGAAAACCCAGGCGCTTATTTTGTCGTGGAATCCCCTCGTTTTCCCGAATCCTTTCCCGCGCTTGCCACGTCCTGTCGGTGGGCGCGGCTGGATTTCTCCATGGCTAGGCTTGAGTGCTGCAAAGGTTTTCCAACCGCTGAACCGTGAACCCCTGAACCGTGAACCGTGAACCGTGAACCCCTGAACCGTGAACCGTGAACCTGCTTGCCAAGCTCGGCTTGGCAAAGCACAATGCGGCCATGAAACCGTGGAGAATATCGCGCAAGGACGTCATCGGGCTGAAGTTCATTTGTTCGGACTGCGGGCAGCACGTGGATGCGGGGCGGGAGCTGTTCGGGGAACTGGTGGAGTGTCCCACCTGCGGCAAGCTGATGCAGGTGCCGGACCTGAAGGTCGCGCCGGGGGACATTCCGCCGAAACGGCTGCCGTCCGCGCGGCGGAAAGCGCCATGAAACTGTACCGGCGCGGCGAGGGGTGGGTGGTATTGCTGATGCTCCTGGCGGGGCTGGCGTTCACGGCGTGGCGGGAGGCGTATCCGTTTTTGGCGCGGCAGGCGCCGGTGCCGGCGGAAGTGCTCGTGGTCGAGGGCTGGATGAGCGACGACTTGTTGCTGCAGGCGGCGGGCTGGGCGGAATCGAACGGGGTGGCGGTCCTCGTGGCGACGGGCGGGCCGGTCGAGCTGGGGAGCTATCTGACGCAGTGGAAGACCTACGCGGAGATGACGAAGGCGCGGATGGCGAAGCTGGGGCTGGGGGAGCGGTTCGAGCTGGCGGCGGTGCCGGCGGAGAAGGTGCGGCGCGGGCGGACGCGGGAATCGGCGCGGGCGCTGCGGGCGGCGATGGGCGCGGAGCTGGGCGCGTTCAACCTGGCGAGCGAGGGGCCGCACGCGCGGCGGAGCTGGCGGGCGTTCCGCGACGAGTTCGCGGGACAGGCGGAGGTGGGCAGCGTGGCGCTGATGCCGACGGGGTACGACGACGGCGATTGGTGGAAGTGTTCGGAGGGGGTGCGGGCGGTGATCAGCGAGGCGATCGCCTATGCCTACGACCTGTTGTCGGGCGGGAACAATTGAAGCAATTAAGAATTAAAAATTAAGAATTAAAATCAAAATTGGGAATTGGGAATTGAGGGCGGGGGTGGGGGAGCGACATCCGGAGACGAGAAGACGGGCCATGAAGAGCGCAAGGCGGTCGGGATTCACGTTGGTCGAGATCTTGACGGCGGTGGCGATCATCGCGCTGCTGGCGGCGCTGCTGCTGGGGCTGACGGGCCACGCGCAGAAATCGGCGGCGAAGAAGAAGGCGCAGGCGGAGCTTTCGCAGCTGGAGGGCTTCGTCACGGCGTATCAGATGCAGAATGGGCAGGTGCCGTCGACGACGGGGGATTTGTCGGGCGCGCTGCAGGCGGCGAACCATCCGCTGGCGGCCCTGGTGGATCCGTGGGGGAATCCGTATCAGTATCAGGCGAGCTCGCGGGCGATCTTTTATCTGTGGTCGACGGCCGGGGGGGCGAATCCGGCCCTCTTCATCGGCAATCCCCCCTGACGGCCCGCGCGAAGACTCCGTCCAAATTCCAAAAGAAAACCCCTGTTTTCGCATCCTTCGGGAGGGCGGAGGCTGGAAGCCATGGATGGGCGTGAATGCTTGAAAGGGCGTGTCGCGAGGTTGTTGTTGAAGTCCAAATCCGGAAGGGGTGGGATCGGCGGATCCTGATCTCTGCCCCCGGGGGGTGTTCTAGGATCGAGCCGCGATTCCCCGCAAGGGGGACATCTGTGATTCAGTTCAAGGGTCAGCACTGGAGGGGCAACCTCCGTGTTGTCCGTGTGTGGGGGGGCTTGGGAAGCGGGCAGGACGGAGCCTGCCCCTCCAAAAGAAATCAAAAACAAATAGGGGGCTGTATGTCCATGAATCCAATCGCAGATGTGCTCCGCAGAGGGGGAGTAAAGCGATTTCAGTTGCATTTTCGGGCGAAAAAGCGGACAAGTCCGCGTCAAATTTCCATCGGCCAGGAGTGCCGGGCATTATGTTGAGTCCTTTTCATCAAGCCATCGAGTTGGTTTTCGACGTCGCGGTCAGCGCGACGTTCATTTTGTCGTGGATTTACTGCGCGTTGACGGTGGCGGCGCTGGTTTTCCGCCGGCATCGGACGGCGGAAGAGGTCTTGCCCCCCGGCGCGAGCTACCCGAAGGTGACGGTCCAGATTCCGACCTACAACGAGCTGGCGGCGCTGAATTGCGCGCGCTGCTGCCTGGATTTCGACTATCCGGCGGACCGGCTGCAGATTTTGATCGGCGACGACAGCAACCGGGCGGAAATCTCCCGTGAAATCGATGGATTCGTCCGGAGCCATCCCCGGGTGCAGGTGTGCCGGCGGGGCAGCAACGCGGGCTACAAGCCGGGCAATTTGAACCACTTGCTGAAGGAAACGACGGGGGACTACATCCTGATCCTGGACTCCGACTTCCTGCCGGAGAAGGATTTCCTGCGGCGGCTGGCGGCGCCGGCGGCGCGGGATCCGGAGCTGGCGGGGGTGCAGGCGTCGTGGCGGGTGGCCAACGCGCGTCAAAACTACAGCACGCTGATGGGCGCGGGCATCATCAACGTGATCCACGTGGTGATCCTGCCGCTGCTCAAGCGGATGGCGAAGACGGGGATGTTCTGCGGCTCGGCGGAGCTGGTGCGCAAAGACCTGCTCGTGAAGCAGGGCGGCTGGACGGTGGGGGCGCTGACGGAAGACGTGGATTATTCGCTGCGGGTGCTCGCGGAGGGCGGACGCATCGAGTTTCTGGAAGATCTGGCGTGCTCGTGCGAGACGCCGCACACGCCCAAGGACCTGTTCCGGCAGCAGATGCGCTGGGCCTACGGGGTGATGCGCGCGCTGATGACCCATGGCGGGCGGCTGCTGATTTCCGGACTGGCCCGCAAGCGGACGAAGGCGGCGGTGGCGTGCTTCTGCGGCGGCTATTTCATGGTGGCGATGATGTTGCTGACGACGGTCCTCGGCTTGCTGAACGTCGCGGTTGGCTGGACGGGAACGACGGACGTCTCCAGCGGCTTCCTGCCCGGCGGTCTCGGCGGCACGCTGATGAATTTCCTGTTCACGTGCGGCATGCTGGTGTCGTCGGTGTGCGCGGGTTTCATGAGCGGATTCGGGGCGCGCAGCGCGCAGAAGCTGGTCATCGCGTCGCTGAGCATCGGCTTCGTCCTGCTGTTTTTCGTCGGCAAGGGGCTGGCCAAGGCCCTGCTGGGCCTGCCGATGCATTGGTTCATGCTCAAGAAGAACGGGAACGAAAGCCAGCTGGTTCCGGTCCGGGCGGGGTAGGAGCCGGGGGTGGAGGGCCGAGGGGCGAGGTCCGAGGGAAGGGGGGCTTCCGCGAGATTTTTCCACGTCCCGCTTGATCTTCACGCAGGATTTCAACATCCTTAGCCACCATGAGGGCGCATGTGCCGGAAATTCGCGAACGGGCGTTCGCGGCGCGCACGGGCGAACTCGGTCGGGTGGGATCCACCCAAGGAGCGGCGATGAAACGTTGGTCTTGGCTGATGGCGATTGCACTGAGCGTTTCCATGCTGGGGTTCGCGGGTTGCGAAGACGACGACGATGACGACGAGGGGACGACGACGACCACGACGACCGGCGGAACGACGACGGGAGGAACCACGACCGGAGGGACGACGACGGGCGACACGACCCCCGCCGAGCCGGACAATGCCAATGTCGCCGGCAATTGGAACGGACCCCAGATTGCGTCCGGCGGGACCGCCCACTTCAACGTGAGCTTGACCCAGGATGCCGACGACGTGGTGCGCGGGACGTTCGACTCGCCGGATATCAGCGCGTCGGGCAAGGTCGGCGGCACCGTCAGCGGCGGCGACCACGTCGTGCTGACGTTCCAATATCTGGTGGGCGCCGTGGCCGGCTACATGGAGACGTGGGATGGCCACGTCAATGCCGCAGTGAATGATTTCACGGGAACCGTTACGCCCAACAACGGCAGCCCGGCGGGAACGTTCGCCCTGCAAAAATAGGCGCGAGCCCATAAGCGAAGGCGATCTTTCGCTGAATTTGCCCCGCCGCGACCCTCCGGCCGCGGCGGGGCTTTCGATTCCGGAGCCGGCGTCTCATCTGCATCCGGGAGAGTGAATTCCGATGAAAAAAGGGGTTTGGGGCTTGTTTTTCGTCCCAAGGGGGGTATTCTTTCGCACTTCATATTTGAATCAAGAGGCGGGAGCGTTTTCATGTCGCAGATGAAGGAAATCGGAGTGGCGGTGCTGGGTTTCGGCACGGTCGGGGCCGGCGTGGTCGAGACCTTGCGGAAAAACGGCGGGTTGCTGGGCGAGCGGCTCGGGCTGCGGTTGGTGCTGCGCGGCGTGGCGGATCTGGACGTGAAGACCGACCGCGGCGTGGCCATCGACCCGGCGCTGCTGACGACGGACGGGGCGGCGCTGGTGGCGCGGCCGGACGTGGACGTGGTGGTGGAGCTGATCGGCGGGACCGGGGCGGCGAAGGCGTTCATCCTGCAGGCGCTGAAGCTGGGCAAGCCGGTGGTGACGGCGAACAAGAAGCTGCTGGCCGAACACGGCGAGGAAATCCACCGCGTGGCGGAAGAGCACAAGACCGAAATCCTGTTCGAGGCGTCGGTGGGCGGCGGCATTCCGATCATCAAGGCCCTGCGCGAAGGGCTGTGCGCGAACCGCATCGAGAGCATCTACGGCATCCTCAACGGCACCTGCAACTACATCCTGACCCGGATGGAGCAGGAGCAGCTGCCGTTCGACGAGGTGCTGAAAGCGGCGCAGGCGGCGGGCTACGCGGAGGCGGAGCCGAGCCTGGACATCGACGGCCACGACACGGCGCACAAGGCGGCGGTGCTGGCTTCGCTGGCCTACGGCTGCAACGTGCCGCTGGCCAAGGTCCGGACGGCGGGCATCCGCGGTCTGGCGGCGGCGGACATCGCCTACGCGGCGGAAATGGGCTATCGGATCAAGCTGCTGGCGATCATCCAGGGCGGCGCGGACGGCGTCGAAGTGGGCGTGCAGCCGACGCTGGTGGCGCACCGCCACCAGCTGGCGGCGGTGTCGGGCGTGTTCAACGCGGTGCTCGTGAAGGGCGACGTGGTCGGCACCACGCTGTACTACGGGCGCGGCGCGGGGCGTGCGGCGACGGCCAGCGCGGTGGTGGCCGACCTGGCCGACGCGGCGCTGAACCTGCGCGCGGGCGGCCGCCGGCGCGACCTGAGCGCGGTGCACGCGAAGACTCCGGTCGCGTTCCGCGATCCGGGCGACGTCGTGGCGCGGCACTACCTGCGGTTTTCCATGAAGGACGAGCCGGGCACCTTGGCGCGCGTGGCCACCGTCCTGGGCGCGCACCGGATCGGCATCGATTCGGTGATGCAGAAGGAAGCGCCGAAGAACGCTCCGTACGTGCCGGTGATCCTCGTGACGGGGCCGGCGCAGGAACGCGAGATGGCGGCGGCGCTGGCGGAGATCGCGGCGCTGGGCGGCGCGACGGACCGTCCGGCGGTGGCGTACCGCATCGAAGATTTCGAATAGGCAACGGAAAAAGGAGATCCAACGCATGGCCTTGTACGTGCAGAAATACGGCGGTTCTTCCGTGGCGGATGCCGAGTGCATGCGCCGCGTGGCGAAGCGCATCTACGACACGCAGCGCGCCGGCAACCAGGTGGTGGTGGTGGTGAGCGCCATGGGCGACACGACCGACGACCTGATCGCGCTGGCGAAACAGGTGAACCCCGAACCCAACGAGCGCGAAATGGACAGCCTGATGGCCACCGGCGAGATGGCCTCCAGCGCCGTCCTGACGATGGCGCTCCACGCGCTCGGCGCGAAGGCGATCTCGATGACCGGCCACCAGGCCGGCATCCGGGTGGACGCCACGCACCTGAAGGCGAAAATCCAGACGATCGATCCCCGGCGCCTCCGCAAGCATCTGGACCAAGGCTGCGTGGTGGTGGTGGCCGGCTTCCAGGGGACGAATCCCGCGGAAGACGTGGCCACGCTGGGCCGCGGCGGGTCGGACACGACGGCGGTGGCGCTCGCGGCGGCCCTGAAGGCCGACCGCTGCCAGATCCTGAAGGACGTGGACGGCGTGTTCACGGCCAATCCCCGCGTGGTGCCGGAGGCGCGCAAGCTCGACGAGATCGCCTACGAGGAGATGCTGGAACTGGCGAGCGCCGGGTCCGAAGTCCTGCAGTCGCGCGCCGTCGAGTACGCGAAGAACTACGGCGTCGTGTTGGAAGTGCTTTCGAGTTTCGAGGTCAAGCCCGGCACGCTCGTGCGGGAGGAGGATGAGGAAATGGAACAGATGATCATTCGCGGCATCGCCGCAGACAAGAACCAGGCCAAGGCGACGCTGCTGGGCGTGCCGGACACCCCCGGCGTGGCCGCGCGCATCTTCAAGAGCCTGGCCGGCGCCAACATCAACGTGGACATGATCGTCCAGAACGTCAGCGCGGCGGGCGTCACCGACGTCTCGTTCACGGTGGCGAAGGACGACATCAACAAGACCAAGCGCGTCATCGAGCCGCTGGTGAAGCAAATCCGGGCCGCGGGCCTGAACTTCGACGGCGACATCGCCAAGGTGAGCATCGTCGGCGTGGGCATGAAGAGCCACTCCGGCGTGGCCTACCAGATGTTCGACGTGCTGGCCGCGCACCAGATCAACATCGAGATGATCTCGACCTCGGAAATCAAGATTTCCGTGGCGATCCGCGCGAAGGACGCCGACCAGGCCGTCCGCTCGCTGCACGCCGCGTTCGGCATGGGCCAGGCGCCGAAGAAAAAAGCGCCGGCGAAGAAGAAAGCCGCGAAGAGAAAGTAGGAGGCGGGCCGTCCGGGCCCGGGGAGATCCGCATGAAAAAGGTCATCGTCTACGACACGACCCTGCGCGACGGCGCGCAGGGGGAGGGCATCAGCTTTTCCCTGCCGGCCAAGATTCGGATCGCCCGCTGCCTGGACGAGTTCGGCATCGACTACGTCGAGGGCGGCTTCGCCGCGTCGAATCCCAAGGACATGGCGTTTTTCGACGAGATGAAGAAGGTGAAGCTGAAGCACGCCAAGCTGGCGGCGTTCGGCAGCACGCGCCGCGCCAGCCTGCCGGCGGCGCAGGATCCCGGCCTGGCGGCGATCCTCCAGACCGGCGCGCCGGTGGCCACGATCTTCGGCAAGAGCTGGCTGCTGCACGTCGAAAAAGTCCTCAAGACCACGCCGGAAGAAAACCTGAAGATGATCGCCGATTCCGTGCGCTTCCTGAAGAAGCACGGCAAGGAAACGATCTACGACGCGGAGCATTTCTTCGACGGCTACCGGGACGACCCGGACTACGCGCTGCGGACCCTGGCGGCCGCCGCGGACGCCGGCGCGGATGCGCTGGTGCTGTGCGACACCAACGGCGGACGGCTGACGTCCGAGGTGCTGGCGATCGCGGCCGAGGTGGCCCGGCGGTTTCCGAAAGCCCGGCTGGGCATCCACACGCACAACGACTCCGAACTGGCGGTGGCCAATTCGCTGGCGGCGGTCGAAGCCGGCGCGACGATGGTCCAGGGCACGATCAACGGCTACGGCGAGCGGACCGGCAACGCGAATCTCTGCTCCATCATCCCGGCCCTCGCGCTCAAGATGGGCGCGAAGCTGGCCTGCGGCTCCCAGCTGAAGAAACTGCGCAGCGTTTCACTGCTGGTGGACGAGATCGCCGACCAGCGCCCGGCCAAGAGCCGCCCGTTCGTGGGCGAGAGCGCGTTCGCGCACAAGGCGGGCATGCACGTGGACGCCGTCAGCAAGGTCTCGCAGAGTTTCGAGCACGTCGATCCGGAAAGCGTCGGCAACGAGCGGCGCATCCTGATGAGCGAGCTGTCGGGCGCCAGCAACGTGCGCCTGAAGACCGGCGAGATGGGCCTGGTGTTCCGGAAGGATTCGCCGGCGGTGAAGGACATCCTGCGCAAGCTCGAGCATCTGGAGCAGCACGGCTACGCCTTCGAATCGGCGGACGCCTCGTTCAAGCTGCTCGTGCAGAAGGTGCTCAAGAAGCACGTGCCGTTCTTCGAGCTGCAGGGGTTCAGCGTCGTGGTGCAGAAGAAGGACGCCGCGAGCAAGGCGACGACGACGGCCACCATCAAGGTGCGCGTGAAGGGCAAGACGGAGCTGACGGCGGGCGAGGGCGACGGCCCGGTGGACGCGCTCAACGACGCCCTGCGCAAGGTGCTGCACCGGTTCTATCCGGCGATCGATTCCGTGGTCCTGCAGGACTACCACGTGCGCATCCTCAACCCCGAAACGGCGACGCAGGCGACGACGCGCGTGCTGATCGATTCGACCGACGGGCGCGAGCGCTGGGGCACCGTGGGCGTGAGCGAAAACATCATCGAAGCCTCGTGGGAGGCCTTGGTGGACAGCGTCGAATACAAGCTGTTCCTCGACGAGCAGCGCCGCCGCACCAGGAAGAAATAGAGGGTCAGGGCCATGTCCGAGCTTCCGAAAAACTACGATCCGAAGGCCATCGAGCCGAAATGGTATGCCTGGTGGCAGGAGAAGGGCTTCTTCCATTCCGACGCCTCGCGCGGCGGCAAGTCCTACGCCGTCGTGATTCCGCCGCCGAACGTGACGGGCATCCTGCACATGGGCCACGCCCTGAACGAGTCCATCCAGGACGTGATGGTGCGCCGCAAGCGCATGCAGGGGTTCAACGCCGTGTGGGTGCCGGGCACGGACCACGCGGGCATCGCCACGCAGAACGTGGTGGAGCGCCAGCTCAAGAAGCAGGGCAAGAGCCGCTGGGACCTGCCGCGCGAAGAGTTCATCAAGCTCGTCTGGGAGTGGAAGGAACAGTACGGCGGGACGATCCTGAACCAGCTCCAGAAGCTGGGGAATTCGTGCGACTGGAGCCGGACGCGCTTCACGATGGACGAGGGCCTGAGCGAAGCCGTGGCCGAGACGTTCATCCGCCTCTACGAGAAGAAGCTGATCTACCGCGGCGAGTACATCATCAACTGGTGTCCGCGCTGCTGCACGGCGCTGTCCGACGAGGAGAGCGAGCACGAGAACCAGGCGG
Organism: uncultured Verrucomicrobiota bacterium; assembly: GCA_964510645.1. GTDB lineage: Bacteria > Verrucomicrobiota > Kiritimatiellia > CAIQIC01 > Lenti-01 > Lenti-01. The sequence continues at coordinate 20,402 of CAZECJ010000008.1, forward strand.
GGCACCTGTACCACATCCGCTATCCGGTCAAGGGCGGCCGCAAGAACGACTTCGTCGTGGTGGCCACGACGCGCCCGGAGACGCTGCTGGGCGACACGGCCGTGGCGGTGAATCCCCGCGACGAGCGCTACGCCAAGCTGAAGGGCAAGACCCTGCTGCTGCCGATCCTCAACCGCGAAATCCCGGTGATCGAGGACGATTTCGTCGATCCGCAGTTCGGCACCGGGGCGGTGAAGGTCACTCCCGCGCATGATCCCAACGATTTCGACATGGGCCGCCGGCACGAGCTGCCGATGATCGACGTGATGACCGAAACCGGCGGGATGAACGAGAACGCGGGCCCGTACCAGGGCCTGACCCGCGAGGACTGCCGCCAGAAGATCGTCGCCGACCTGCAGGCCGCGGGCCTGCTGGTGAAGATCGACGACCACGCGCACGCGGTGGGGCATTGCTACCGCTGCCACACGGTGGTCGAGCCGCGCCTGTCGCCGCAGTGGTTCGTGAAGATGAAGCCGCTGGCCCGGCCCGCCATCGAGGCGGTGAAGGATGGCCGCGTCCGCTTCGTGCCCGAGCGCTGGAACAAGACCTATCTCGACTGGATGGAGAACATCCGCGACTGGTGCATCAGCCGCCAGATCTGGTGGGGGCACCGCATTCCGGTGTTCTACTGCGACGCGCCGGACTGCCAGCACGAGTGGGCCACCAAGGGTCAGCCGGAAACGTGCCCGCGCTGCGGTTCCGACCGGTTCCACCAGGACCCCGACGTGCTGGACACCTGGTTCAGTTCGTGGCTGTGGCCCTTCAGCGTGTTCGGCTGGCCCAAGGCCAATGACGACCTGAAGTTCTACTATCCGACCAGCGACCTCGTCACCGCGCCGGAGATCATTTTCTTCTGGGTGGCCCGCATGATCATGGCCGGCCTGGAATTCATGGGCGACGTGCCGTTCCGGCGCGTCTACCTGCACGGCACCGTCCGCGACAACCAGGGCCGCAAGATGAGCAAGAGCCTGGGCAACTCCATCGACCCGCTCGACATCATCGGCGATTTCAGCGCCGACGCGCTGCGGTTCAGCCTGATCGCCCTGACCGCGACGGGGCAGGACGTCTACATCTCGAAGGAGAAATTCGAGCTGGGCCGGAACTTCGGCACGAAGATCTGGAACGCGTCGCGGTTTCTCCAGATGTACACGGGCGGCGCCGCGCCGGACGTGCGCGATCCGCAATTCGATCCGTCGCTGCTGACGGCGGACGACCAGCACATCCTGGCGCTGCTGCACAAGACGATCGCGGTTTGCGACGAGAACGTCGACCGGTGCCGGTTCAACGACTACGCGAAGGCGATCTACGAGTTCTTCTGGCACGAGTTCTGCGACTGGTACGTGGAATACGCCAAGCCGCCGCTCAACGGGACCGACGCGGCCCGGAAGGACGAGGTGCTGAAGGTGATGCACTACGTGCTGTCGCGCGCGCTGTGCCTGCTGCATCCCATCATGCCGTTCCTGACCGAGGAGCTCTGGCAGGGGATGGGCTACGCCGCCATGGCCGAATCGATCATGATCGCGCCGTGGCCGCAGGTGCTCGACGAGGAGGAGCTGGCGGCCTGGGGCGTGCAGCCCGATGCCGTCGCCTACGTGGACGCCAAGCACGCCGCGATCGGGCTGGCGCGGAACCTGCGCGCCGACTACGGGCTGGCGCCGTCGCAGACGGCCGATTTCGTCCTGCGGCCGGCCGACGCCGCCGTCGGGGACCGGGTGCGCGCCGACCGCGCGGCCTATCTGCCGTATCTGAAGGCGGACAAGCTGGAGGTGGAAGCCGACTTCACGCCGGCCAAGGCCATGCCGAGCGTCATCACGCCGCTGGGCACGCTGTTCCTGTCGCTGGAAGGCCACGTGGACGTGGAGGCGGAAAAGCGGCGCCTGGCGGAGCAACTGGAGAAGACCGAGCAGGAGCTGGCCAACGCCAGCAAGCGGCTGGAAAACGAGAGTTTCGTGAGCCGCGCCCCGCCGGAGGTGGTCGAGCAGGCCCGCGCCCGCAAGCGCGAGCTGCAGGAAAAGCGCGACAAGCTCGGCAAGCTGATCGACGCGATGTCGGCCCCCTAGGAATTTCGAGCGTTTAACGGAAAAAAGGAGAACCCCATGGCCAAAGAACTGGCATTTGTCTTGATCAATCCCTACACGGTTTCCAAGTCGCGCACCGGCGGCGTCATCGCCCGCTACATCAGCCGCACGGGGCTGGATCTGGTGGCGGCGCGGATGTTCGCGCCCCACGCGGCGCTGGCGAACGCCTTCGCCGATCAGATCCGCAGCGACACCGACGTCGATCCGCTGATCCGGCCGCTGCTGGCGGATTACGCGGCCCGGGAATACGGGCCCGACCCGGCCACGGGGCGCAGCCGCCGCGTGATGATGCTGCTGTTCGAAGGGGAGAACGCGATCCAGCTCGTGAAGGACGTCACCGGGCCGATCCGGCCGACCAACAGCGGCGAGACCGTGCGCGACACCTACGGCGACTACATCCTGGACGTGGCGGGCGCCGTGAAATACCTCGAACCGGCCGTCTTCATCGGCCCCAGTCCGCACGCGATCGGCGAGACCCTCAAGCTGTGGGCGAAGTACAGCGCGGAATGCGGCGGCGTGGTCGATGCCGCCGGCGACGTGGCGCAGGGCGCGACCTTGGAAGAGGCGCTGGTGATCCTCAAGCCCGACAATTTCCGCTTCGCCAGCGCGCGGCCGGGCCTGATCATCGACATCTTCTCCCGCTCGGGCCTGCGGATCGTAGGCGCGAAGGTGCACCGCATGACGGTGGCGGAAGCCGAAGAATTCTACGGGCCGGTGCGCGACGTCCTGCGCGAAAAGCTGAAGGGCAAGGTCGCCGAGCGCGCGGCCAAGGCGGTCGCCGCGGAGCTGGGCATGGAGATCTCGGAAGAGATCAAGGGCCAGCTCGGCGAGATGATCGGGCCGACCTACGGCGACAACCAGTTCTACCAGATCGTCCAGTTCATGACGGGGCGCTGGGGCGAGGGGCTGGTGGACGACGAAAAGGCCAAGCCCGGGAATTCGCGCTGCCTCCTGCTGGTGTATGCCGGCCCCAACGCGATCTCCCGCATCCGCAGCATCCTCGGCCCCACCGATCCGAGCAAGGCGCTGCCGGGTTCCGTCCGGCGCGAATTCGGCCAGGACATCATGGTCAACGCCGCGCACGCGTCCGACTCCGTCGAGAACGCGAAGCGCGAAATGCGCATCACCAAGGTCGCGGAAGAAACCATCCGTCCCTGGGTCGAAGCGTACTATCCCTAGAAAAAACGAACCCAACGAACCGCCAACCCCCCGCCATCCACAGGAGGCTGACATGTTTTTCTCCGGAATCGAATCCGCTCCCGCCGATCCCATCCTCGGCCTGACCGAGGCCTTTCGCAAAGATCCCCGCCCGTTCAAGGTGAACCTGGGCGTGGGCGTTTTCGTGGACGAAAAGGGCACGACGCCCGTGCTCGAATGCGTCAAGCGGGCCGAGCGCCTGCTCTGGGAGACGGAAAAGACGAAGGGCTATACGCCCATTTCCGGACCGGCGGAGTTCGGCGACGCGGTGGCGAAGCTGGTGTTCGGCGCGGACTTCCACGGGCTGGCGCTGAACGCCGTGGCCGCGGCGCAGTCGCCCGGCGGCACCGGCGCCCTGCGCATCGGCGCGGAATTCCTGAAGGCGTTTCGGCCGGGCGCCACCGTCTGGATGCCCGATCCGACGTGGGACAACCACAAGAGCGTGTTCGGGGCCGCGGGCTGTCCCGTGAAGTTCTATCCCTACTACGATGCCGCGCGGCGCGGCGTGGACGCCGACGCGATGTGCGCGGCGCTGGAGAAGGTTCCGGCGGGCGACGTCGTGCTGCTGCACGTGTGCTGCCACAATCCGACGGGCGCGGACCTCGACGCGGCGGGCTGGGCGCGCGTGGCCGACGTCGCGGCGAAAGCCGGCTGGTTCCCGTTCTTCGATTTCGCCTACCAGGGCTTCGGCGACGGCGTCGCCGAGGACCGCGCGGGCTTGCTGTCGGTACTGCAGAAGGTGCCGGAGGCGCTCGTGGCGTCGTCGTTCTCCAAGAACATGGGCCTCTACGGCGAGCGCGTGGGCGCGCTGCTGCTGGTGGCCGAAAGCGCGAAAGCGGCGGCCGCGGGCCTCTCGCAGGTCAAGCGGATCATCCGCACGGTCTATTCCAACCCGCCCAAGCACGGCGCGGCCTTGGCCCGCATGGTGCTGGAAGACGCCGACCTGCGCGACCTCTGGCTGCAGGAAGTCGAAGCCATGCGCCGGCGCATCGCGGGCAACCGCCAGTTGCTGGTGGACGGCCTGGCCGCGCGCCAGACGGGCATGGATTTTTCGTTCATTGTTCGCCAGAAGGGGATGTTCTCCTACAGCGGGCTGAGCGACGCCCAGGTGGAATTCCTGCGCGAGCAGAAGGCAATCTACATGGTCAAGGGCGGCCGCATCAACGTCGCCGGCCTCCTGCCCGAAGCCCTCGACCACGTCTGCGACTCCATCGCCGCCAGCCTGAAGCTCTGACAAAACCCTAATCCAAACATGAAGGGTTCGAGCTTGTGGCCGAATTCAGGTCGCCCTCTTTTCATTCTTGGTCCGGAGGGGCTCCTTGGACTTGGTCTTTACCAATATATAGTTGTTCGTAAGTACAAGTCGGGGGGGGGGCGTCGTTTGCGCACAACCCTAGGTTGAGGAATCGTTTTCCCTGATCGTCGTTTATGCTTGTGCGGTCGATAAAAGGGGAGGATAAATCACCCAAACGACCCAAAAACACAGGCAGATGGTCGCAGCGGAAAACAGGCTGGATGAACGAATCTTTCCCGGAGATGCGATGAAAAAAACGGCGGCGTGCTTCTTGGTTATTTTTGCGATTCTTCTCTCAACAACTGCCGCGTTCGCAGGCTCGATCTCCGGAACTGTGACGGGATCGGATGGATCGACCGCCTTGGCCGACATCCAAGTTCAAGTCTACCTGTTGACCTGGTGGGAAGAACTGGAGGGGTGGGACTGGAACTACGTTGGCTACACCACAACGGGAGCCGATGGCCAATACCTGTTGGGGGACTTGACTGCCGGCACGTATCGGATTGTTTTTCAGAATGGGGCCGGCAGCGTGGCGGAAATTTACGATGATGTGCCGGGCACTGTGCCGTGGGAGGGGGGCAGCGATTTGGTATTGGCCGAAGATACCGTTCTTGGAGAGATCAATGCGCAGTTGGACATGATGCCTCCGAGTTCGATTACCGGCACGGTGACGGGGCCAGACGGCACGACGACGCTGGAATGCGTTCAAGTGGTGGCCTTTTCGTGGAACAGCGAAGAAGAGTGGTGGGACTGGATTCAGTCGGCTAATACCGATGCTGCCGGCGAGTATGAAATCGGCGGTTTGGCGGCGGGCATCTACCGCGTGCAGTTCTATGGCAGCGGATATTACCAGGGGCAAGCGTACAACGGGGCGGCCGACTTGGACGCGGGACAGGACGTCGTGGTGCCCGCCTCCACTATAGTCGGGAACATCAACGCGTCGCTAGCGGCAGTGGGCAAGATTTCCGGGACGGTGACAGGAACGAATGGATCGACGGGGTTGCAGGGCGTCTATGCCGAATGCTATTTCTGGAATGGATTGTATTGGGAGGGAATGGCTGGGAGTCATACCGATGAAGGCGGTCGTTATGAAATCGACAGCTTGGCGGCGGGAACGTACCGGGTCGTGTTCTACGACATGTACAATGGCTGCATATCCGAGACCTATAACGACGTGTCCGGCACGGCTCCTTCCAACGGCACCGACGTGGTCGTGGTGGTGGGCGAGACGACCGCGGGTATCGACGCATCGCTGACAGACGGTGCGGAAATTTCGGGAACGGTGACAGGGCCGGATGGCATGATGGCCCTGGAGGGCATTTATGTTGGGGCCTATTCTTGGAATAGTGAAGATCAATGCTGGGATGGGATTGCATTAGCCAACACTGCTGTCGACGGTCAGTATGAAATCAGCGGCTTGGCGGCCGGGACGTACCGCGTGCAATTTTCCGGCAATGGAGATTATCTCGGCGAAGTGTACAACGACGCGGCGGACCTGGACGCGGGGCAGGACATCCCCGTGCCCGCCTCCGCCACGGTTGAAAACATCGATGCCTCGCTGGCGCTGGCGTCGAAAATATCAGGGATGGTGACGGGACCGGACGGCACGACGGCGTTGGAAGACATTCATGTGGTGGCTTATTCGTGGAACAGTGAAGGCTGGTGGGACTGGATACAGTCGGCCAATACCGATGCTGCCGGCGAATACGAAATCGGCGGTTTGGCAGCGGGGACGTATCGCGTGCGGTTCGATGGCAGCGATTATTATCAGGGGCAAGTTTATAGTGGGGCGGCCAATTTGGAAGAGGGACAGGACGTCGTGGTGCCCGCCTCCACAACAGTCGAGAATGTCAACGCGTCGCTGGAGGCAGCGGGCAAGATTGCCGGGACGGTGACCGGAATGGACGGAACGACGGGGTTGCAGAGCATCTATGCCAGAAGCCATCTCTGGAATGGATCGTATTGGGCGGTAATGGCTGGGGATTATACCGATGAAGACGGTCGGTATGAAATCGGCAGCTTGGCGGCGGGGACGTACCGGGTCGTATTCTACGACTGGAACGGTGGCTACTTGTCTGAAACCTACGACGACGTGCCCGGCACGGAACCGGCCAACGGCACCGACGTGGTGGTGGTGGCGGGCGAGACGACGGGGGGCATCGATGCCGTGCTGGAACAGTATGCCAGTCTATCCGGCGTGATCGAGTCGACCGTTGGACGCTCGCCGCTTTCCGGGGTGTATGTGCGCCTGCTGGGTACCGCCAACGGTGAAAACCTCCGGACCCGGACAACCGCCGACGGGAGCTATTCTTTCCAATCCGTTCATCCGGGGGAGTATGTTGTGCGGGCGGAACCGGTTCGCGGCAGTGCCCATCTGGGACAATGGTATGAGGGCATTCTCTATGTTCCGGGGCAAGACGAGATTCCGGCCGAAGCCCAACGGATCGTGCTGGCGAACGAAGAGGTGCGGACCGGAATTGACTTCGCCTTGGATCCGGCGGGGCGCATGGCCGGCACCCTGACGGGCGAAGGCGTGCCCATCGTCGCCGGTCGGCTCCGGGCCGAAAACGGGACCTATGGCCAGACCTATTGGGCGTGGTCCGATGACGCCGGGGGCTTCGAATTCGTGGATTTGTTGCCTGGATCCTATACCCTCAAAGCGGAAGCCGCCGCCTATCGGGACGAGTGGTGGTCGGAAGCCGTCCATGAGTCGGAAGCCGTCCCGTTCGACGTCGCCAGCGGAGACGATCTGGTGAGGGATTTCGATTTGGCTTCGGGGCAAAGTCCCGCGCGGGTCGAGGTGACGTCGGATCCATCCGGGGCGGCGATCTTCGTGAATTTCCAGGCGACGACGAGCACGACCCCGGCGGTGATCGACGTGGGCGAGTTGGGCGTGGCGCTTCCCGGCGGGTTCGTGCCGGCACCCCACGTCTTTGCGGTTCGTAAAAACGGCCATCCGCGCGCGGCGCCGCAGTCGTTCACGGCGATCGAAGCCGAGACGGTGGAGGTTCATTTTGATCTGACCGCTGAAGACGCGGGAACGCTGGCCATCCAGACCGATCCGGCCGGTGCCGCCGTCTACGTGGACTATGCCGGCAGCGGGGAAGGAACGACGCCCGTGGAGGTGGCCAATCTGGCGCCGGGTTCACACGTGATCCTGCTCAAGGCGGATGGCTATCTGCAAGCCAAACCCGTGGTGGCGTGGGTGGAGAATGGCAGCAACACCGCGGTGTCCGTGCCGCTGGCCCCCATCTATTCGGCGGATCGCATCCAGGCGGAAATCCAAAGCGCGCCAACCGGCGCCGTGATCTACGTGGACTATCTGCCGACTCCGGACGTGACGGACGCGGTGGTCGACTGGATGGATCCCGCTTCGCATGCCGGTTCGGGTTGGCACAGCGCCTCGCATGCCGTCATGCTGCGGAAGCAATGGCACGTGCCGGCGGCGGCCTACTACGTGCCCGACCAGGTCAACGTTGGCCAGACCCACCGCGTGGAACTGATCGAAGACCTTGCAGCCGCCCTCGACGAGGACGCCGACGGCATGCCCGATCAGCTGGAGGAGCCGTACCAAGATCTCGAGGGCTGGGGTTCCCAGGGTCCCAACGACGATTTCGATGGCGATGGCGTTTCCAATCTGGGCGAGATGATTGCGGGCACCCGCGCCGACGATCCCGATTCGGTGCTCGAAATCAGCGCGACCGATGCCGCCGCATCGGGTGCCAGCATCACCTTGACATTCCATTCAGTGCCGGGAAACCGGTATTTCATCCGGGGCGCAAGTGCCCTCGCGGGCGAGCCGGAATGGATCAACCTGGGCGGCGTTGTTCTGGCTTCGGAAACCGAGACCACCCTCACGGTGCCACTCCCGGAGGGCATGGACATTCGCTTTGTCCAACTGGTCGTGTGGGCGCCTTGACCGCATGCGCCTGGGCATCCTCGGCATGATCTTGGCGGCTTGCCTGCCGGTTTGGGGACAATCGGTGCCCGCAAAACCGATGGCGAACCGCGTTCCCGCCGATGCTCCGGGTTTCCGATATTTGGGTGCCTGGCAAGAAACCGCGGCCGGTCGGCGCACGATCCATCCGGGCAGCCAAGTGCGCTTTTGCCTGAGCGGGGGGGCTCGGCTGGCGCTGCAGCCGGGCCAGCCCGAGGGCATCCGAGTTGCGATTCGCCGGGAAGGCGCGGATGTTTGGAGGGGGCGGCTTGGTTCCGGCGTCCCGTCGATCGATGGCGGGGAACAGGGGGCCGAGTTTTCCGTCGTGTATCTGGCCGCGCGCCATCCGCGGTTTGATCCGGCGTTGCCGGATGCCGAAGTTGCCGCGCTTGAGTTCCACGGCCTAGATTTGGACGAGGCCGGTCAATTGGGAAATCTACCGGATCAACCGGGTCATTTCCGGATGGATTTCATCGGGGATTCCATCACGGTGGGAGCCAGCATTCTCGGCCGGTCGGCAGTCTGGGACCTCGATTTCGACGCGAGTCTGACCTATTCGTTCAAGGTGGCGGAAATGCTGGATGCAGACTATCGCATTTGGGCGTTCGGCGGGGCTCGGGGGGGGCAAATCATTTCCCAATTGCCGGCGCTTCAAGCGGAGACAAGAGGCGCGCATCCACGGCTGACATTCATCAACGTGGGTGCCAACAACCGATCCACGAGCCCGACGCACTATCGCGCCATGATGAAACAATTGCTCGCTCGGGTTTTCGAGGCCCACCCCCAAACGCGGGTCGTCTTGCTGAATTTTTTCCGGATGACGCCCAACCGGTTGCCGATCCTGCGGGAATTGGCCAAGATCTATCCGCCCGGGGTCGTGCGGTGTTTCGATGCGCGGGCCTATCTGGTGGGATACAGCGACGGGGGCGTCCATCCAGATGCCGAAAGCCATGGCCGGCTGGCCTGCGCGCTGGCGGCATTCGTGCGCGGGGAATTCCCAGAAGCGGAAGGCTCCGCTTCGGTGGTGGCCAACGGAAAAGCCGATGAATAGCCGGCTTCCGCGATGGTTGAGTTTCGGGGCCGACGGGCCGCGGATGGGAATCATCGCGGGGATTGGAATCCTGCTGGCGGTCGGAGCGCATTTTCCGGCGGGTTGGGACGCCTTGAACTATTTCGATCCGCCCAAGCGGTTGGTCTGGGCGCTGCTGTTGCTTGTCCTGGCGGCGAACGGACGCGGGCCGGAATCCCGTTCCGCGCGCGGGCTGTTCGTGTCGGGGCTGGTGCTGCTGGCGTGGATGCTGGGGCGGACCTTGGCCCGCCCGAATCCGATGGTCGAATTGGAAGCCCTAGCGATCTGGTGCCTGCCGTTGGCATGTTTTCTGTTGGCGCTCGGCGCCAACCGTGGGCAGGATTTCCGTTGGCTTGGACTGCTCCTGGTGTTGGCCGGCGCGCTGCAGGGCATCCTGATGGTCCTGCAGCGGGTGGGGTGGGATCCGTTGTTTGCGGAGACGACCGCGGCCATGGTCTACAAACCGGGGCGCATGGTCGGCACCCTCGGGTATCATAACCAAGCGGTGGATTTTTTGGTCCTGTCCGTTGTCGGGGCCATGTGGGCCTTTCGGAACTCTTCTCTGCGGTGGGGCTATGGAATTCTGGCGTTGGGTGTCGCGGGGTTGGCCGGAAACCGGGGGGGGATTCTGGCTTTTCTGGCGGCGGGCACGGTTGCCGCGACGCTGGCATGGGGCGTCGGAAGTCCGAGGGCCATGCGAAAAAGCCGGGTTCTGCTGCGCGTGGCCTTGGGCGGCGCGATCCTGCTGGGGGGGGTGTGGCTGATTCCGGAAACGTCCGCGCGTTTTCGGGAACTGTTTACCCAGATGTGCGATTCGCCGGCCGTCCAATCGCGCTTGTACATGGACCGGATTGCCGTCGATCTGCTGCGGGAACGGCCGGGCCTCGGCTGGGGGGCCGGCGAATACGCCTTTCAATATCTGGACCGTTTGGGGGCCGTTTTGCCGGAGGTCAAAACCCATCGAATCATGCAGTCGGTGGTGTTTGCCCGGGAAGCGCACAACGATCCGCTGCAATTTGCCGCCGAATTCGGCGGAATCGGCGTCGTTCTGCTGCTGGCGCTGGTCGGTCGGCTCGTGGTTTCTGCTTGGAAAGACCGGAAGGCCTCTCCCGAGGCATGGGTCGGCACGGCATTCGTCCTGACCTATATGGCCGTTTCGTCGCTGTTTTCCTTTCCGTGGCAGACCAGCGTGGCCGGACCCTTGGCCGGCTTGTTGCTGGGTTGGGCGGTGAACGCCCCGCACGACGTGCCTGAGCCGCGAGAAAGCACGATGACCCTTCGCGGAAAAAACGGGGGCTGCATCTTCGGGTTGGCCATGTGTGGTTTGCTGGCCGCTTGGTTCGGCGCCGAGACGGCATGGAACGTGGTGCTGCCCCTGCAGTTGTCCGGAGGGGATCTTTCCGGAGCGGAGCGGATGTTGCCTTTCTGGGCCCATCGCTACCATGCGTTGGTGGGTGCCGCCTATGCCGAGCGGAAGGATTGGGCAGATGCCGAGCGGGAATTGGAATGGGCCCATTCCGGCTTTCGGGACGTCGTGTTGTGGAACAATCTGGGGCATGTCTACGCCCAAACCGGACAATGGACAAAGGCGTTGGAGATCTACTCCAACTGGTCGGCTTGCGGCTTGGATCACGCAGATGCGCTTGTAAATCTGTCCATCGCCCATGAACAGCTAGGCCAAACCGCTGCGGCCGCAACCGCATTGCGCACCCGCGCCGTTCTTTACCCGCGCCTGTCCATCGACGAAATCAAACGCCTGGCCATTCTCCAGTTCCAGTCGGGCGATTGGGCGGGGGCGGAACAAACTCTCGGCGAATATAGCCGGATTTGGACCGGGGCCTCCGCAGAAACGGTGGCGACTTTTGCCAATCTGATCGGTGCCGTCGCGTTGGCCCAGGGGAATCGGGAAGCGGCGGTCTTCTGGTTCCATTCCGCCTTGGAGCGAAATTCCGGACTGGCCAGCGCGCGGCGAAATCTGGAGCGGGTGCCGGCGGCACCATAGAACACCGGCCCAACCAAACGCGCCGCAGGCGGTCTTTCTCAAAATGAAGGTTGCGCGGGGCGGGGACGACGGGGTATGATCCGAGCCAAATCATAAACCACGGTGCGGGGCCGCGCCGTCGAACGAAGGAGAGGCGATGATGAATCTGCGTAAAGGATTGTTGGCCGCGGTGGCGTTGTGCGTGCTGGCCGGGATGGCATCGGCGGATCCGATGCGGACGGTGTTCACCAAGGAAAACAAGTTCCCCGGAGCCCTGAAGCCCGAGCTTTCGCTCTTCGGCGGCGCTTCCTCGTTCGATGCGGACGAAGCCGACGGCGACATCGACCGCTACTTCGTCACGCCGGGCGCGCGCTTCGGCCTGACGGACCGCCTGACGCTGCTGGCGTCGGTCCCGTATGCCGGCTATTCGGAAGGCGATCTCGACGAGAGCGGCCTGGGCGACGTCGAACTGGGCACGGAATTCCTCTTCTTCGAAGACATCTTCGAATATGCCTGGATCATCCCGCACGCCGCGGTCATCCTGGCCACGGGCGACGAGGACAAGGGCTTGGGCACGGGCGAAGAGCAGGGGCGCCTCGGCATTTCCGTCGGCACGACGACGCACGACGTGTTGCATTGGGCCGTGGACGTCAGCTACACGCTGGACGGAGCGGAACCGGAAGACGACGGCTTCGACGCATTTGCCGACGACGACGACGAACGGGAAGATCTGGTGACCGGCGCGCTGTCGCTGATCTGGGATCTGGACGATCGCTCCAGCATCCTCGGCGAAGTGCAGGTCCGCGACGACGCCACGGATCCCGACGACGACTACGCGCTGCGCGCGCATCTGGGCTTGGCCTACAAGGTCAATAAGCACCTGAGCATCATGGCGTACGGCGGCGGCTCCTCCGGCCTGGACGAAGACTACTACGGCATGGGCCGGGCGGTGGTTTCCTTCTAGTCCCCCGCAGGCCGAGAGGCTTTGCGCCAGAACCGGTTTTGGAAACAAAACCGGTTCTTCCGCATCCGGGGCAAAGGGGGGGAAGGACAAAGGCATGGACATTCGGTTGGACGATCTCGGCAGCCAGTTCCCGGCGGACTGGGACGGCGGGCAGGTGGCCCGCGCCAAAACGCTGTTTTTCAAAGCGCTGGCGCTGGAAGCGCACCGGTTCTACGGCGGCAAGATCCAAGTGCTGCCGCGGGCGGCGCTGCCGGGATTCCAGTGGTTCAATGCGTGGTATACGCCGGGCGTTTCCGCCGTTTCCACGGGCATCCGAGACGACCACGACGAATCGTTCGAGCTGTCCTGGCGCGGCAACGTCGTGGCGGTGGTCAGCGATTCCACGCGCGTGCTGGGCGACGGCGACGTCTCGTCGGCGGGCGGGCTCGGCGTCATGGAGGGCAAGGCCTTCCTGATGAAAGTGCTCGGCGGCGTGGATGCCGTGCCGATCTGCATGGACAGCCGCAACGCCGCGGGGAAGCCCGATCCGGAAATCCTGATCGATTTCGTCCGCCGCCTGGCGCCGTCGTTCGGCGCGGTGAATCTCGAGGACATCAGCCAGCCCAATTGCTTCCGGGTGCTGGATGCGCTGCGGGAGAGCTGCGACATTCCGGTCTGGCACGACGACGCGCAGGGAACGGGCTGCGTCACGCTGGCGGGGTTGCTCAATGCGCTGAAGGTGGCGGGCAAGGAACTGGGGAACTGCCGCATCGTATTCAACGGCGCGGGGGCGTCCAACACCACGATCGCGCGGTTGATTTTGCAGGCGGGGGCCGATCCGGCCAAGGTGGCCATGTTCGATTCGCGCGGCGGCCTGCACAAGGGGCGCGCGGACATCGAGGCGGACGCACGCTACTATCGCAAATGGGAAATCTGCCAGGCGACCAATCCCGGCCGCCTGCGCGACGTGGCCGAAGCGCTCAAAGGCGCGGACGTGCTGATTTCGCTGTCGCAGCCGGGGCCGGACGTGATCAAGCCCGAATGGGTGCGGACCATGGCGCGGAACGCCATCGTCTTCGCCTGCGCGAATCCGGTGCCGGAAATCTATCCGTACGCGGCGAAAGAGGCGGGGGCGCTGGTGGTGGCGACGGGCCGCGGCGATTTCCCGAACCAGGTCAACAATTCGCTGGGCTTTCCCGGCATCCTCAAGGGCGCGCTGCTGGTGCGCGCGAAGAAGATCACCGACGCGATGGCCATCGCGGCGGCGGAAACCATCGCGGGCTTCGCCGAACGCCAGGGGCTTGCGCCGGACCGCATCATGCCGCTGATGACGGATGAGGCCGTCTTTTCCGAGACGGCGGCCGCCGTGGCCCGGCAGGCGGCGGCCGAAGGCGTGGCGCGGCGCGCTCTGGCGCCGGAACAAGTGCAGGAAAAGGCCCGCAAGGACATCGCCGAGGCGCACCGGGCGCTGGATCTGCTGATGACGTCGGGGCTGATCCCGCCGCCGCCGGAAGCGATGATCCGTCGTTGTCTGGATGCCGCGATTGCCGCGGTGGGCCGCTGACGCGGTCCGGGGAATCAATACGCGTAGTAGAACTCGCGGACGATGCGCTCGGGCGGCACGCCCTTTTCCTGGAGCACGCCGAGGACGTCCTTGACCGCGAGCGGATTGCCGCTGAGGTAGAACAGGTCGTCGGGGCGCAGTTCGGCGGTGCGCAGATAGTCGGTGATGCGCCCGCGCAGAGTCCCGCCGTCCTCGCGGGATACGCACGACACGAGCCGGGCCGGATCGAGCCCGGCGGAAAGCCGGAGATCGGCCGTGCGGCGGATGCCGTGGACGAGCAGATAATCGGGGACGTCGTAGCTGCGCAGGTAGGAGCGGAAGGGGCCGATGCCGATGCCGGTGGCGAGAAAGACGTGGCGGCATTTTTCGTTTTGGCGCCAGAAAAATTCGCCGTAGGGACCGGTCAGGTCGAGCTTGGCGCCGGGCTGCAGGTTCCGGAGGGAGGGGGAGATGGTGCCGGCGCGGTTTTCCTTGATCATGAATTCGAGGCAATCGTCGCGAAGGCCCGAACAGATGGAGAAATCCTTGCTCTTGGAATAGGCGAGATGGAGGCCGATGCTCACGTTCTGGCCGGGGATGAAGGCATAGCCGTTGCGAGTGGTGCGCAGGAGGAAGGCGTCGCCAGCCAGCGGTTCGACGGCGAGGACTTCGACGACGTGGCGGCGGTCGGTATCGTTGCTTTCGCTGTAGTTGTCGAAGGATTCGGCGCCGGCGGCGGGGTGGGTCTCGCGCAGGTCGCCTTGGCGGGGATCCTGGCCGACGTCGAAGGGCGGCGGGAGGCCGCCGCGCTCGAACGTCTTGCCGGCGAGGCTGCGCAGCTTGTTCTTCAGCACCCAGCCGGCGGGATGGCGGAAATACTTCTTCATGACGGGCGCGGCGGTGCCGACCATCCAGCAATTCTTCGGGCAGGTGCGCACGAGCGAACGGACCTTGTCGGCCTGCGGGCCGTACCAGAGGTCTTCGAACTTCTGCGCCTGGCGGATGTTGCCGAAGCTTTCCTTCCAGTAGCGTTCTTCGAGACCGTTGCAGGGATAGACCTCGCCATAGGGATCGATGAAGAAATTGACGGTGCCGGCCTCGCACGGCAGCAGGCGGCGGTTGCCCTTGACGTAGTTGATCAGACCGAGGTTGAAGAACGCGCGGAACCAGCTCTTGGGGCTGTTTTCGCCGAGCAGGCGGTCGATCAGTTCGTAGAAATTGCCGATGACCTCGTCCTGATTGACGATGACGTTGTCGTCTTTATGGAAATAGTAGGAGTTGTGGTACGCGGCGGTGGCGAACTCCATCTTCAGGTTGCGGGAGAGCTCGTAGAGTTCGAGCATGTCGGCGCTGTTGTTGTTGGAAACCGTGATGCCGAAGCCGATGTCCTGGACGCCCATGCGGCGGAGGCCGAGGAGCGTCTTGAGGCCGCGGTCGAAGCCGCTGTCGCGCCCGCGGAGATAATCGTTGATCGTGGACAGGCCCTCGATGCTGACGCGGATGCCGATCTGGGGGAACTTTTCGGCCAGCGCGAGGATTTCGTCCACCTGGTAGCCGGAGGTGGAAATGACGACGCGCGGGGCCTTGCGGAAGCAGACCTCGACGATGTCGGCGAGGTCGCGGCGGACGAACGGCTCGCCGCCGGTGACGTTGACGAATTTCAGCGGCGGCAGGATTTCGAGTTCCTGGGCCTGGATCTCGCGCTTGATTTCGGTGGGGTAGCGCCAGATGTTGCACATCTTGCACTTCATGCAGCACCGGTAGGTGGTGATGATGGAGACGTCGGTGGGCAGCGGCGCGGGGATGTTCATGGGCGGGCTCACGGGGGTGCGGCGACGCTAGGCGGGCGGGATCCGGGCGACGACGATGCGGCTGCCGCGGGCTTCGGCGATCCGGACGGGAGTGCCGGCGTCGAGGAATTCGCCGGAGGTGACGACGTCGAGGCGCTCGGCGCCGAAACGGGCGGCGCCGGCGGGATGCAGTTGCGTGAGCGTCACGCCGGTTTGGCCGACGAGCGCGGAAGTGTCGGGCGCGGCGGTATAGCCCTCGGCGGCGGCGGTGGCGGTGGACAGGGCGAGGCGCCCGAAGAGCCGGCTGCGCGGCAGGAAACGGCCGAGGATCAAGGCACCCGCGCCGGTGCCCACGAGCGCGACGCCGGTCTTGAAAATGGGCAGCTGCAGATCGGTCCAGACCGGAATCCAGGATTCGCTGCCGGGCACGATGCGCACCATGGCGCCGACGAGCGAAACGAACACGAGGGCGATGCCGAAGATGCCCGCGAACCCGAAGCCGGGAATGAGGAAGATTTCCACGAGGATCAAGGCGATGCCCGCGATGAAGATCAGGAGATCTTCCATGCCGGCGAGGCCGGCGATGTGGTGGCCCCAGAAAAACAGGGCGAGGCAGGCCGCGCCGAGGATGCCCGGCAGGCCGAAGCCGGGGGTCTTGATCTCGATGTAGATGCCGAGGAAGCCGATGATCATCA
Organism: uncultured Verrucomicrobiota bacterium; assembly: GCA_964510645.1. Taxonomy (GTDB): domain Bacteria; phylum Verrucomicrobiota; class Kiritimatiellia; order CAIQIC01; family Lenti-01; genus Lenti-01. The sequence continues at coordinate 36,968 of CAZECJ010000008.1, forward strand.
GGATGGGCGCGGCGCCGGCGATCAGGCGCGCGATTTTTTCGGCGGCGGTGATCTGCATTTCGACGACGGGCTGCTTAGCCAGCGCCAGCTGTTCCAGCACGGCGGGCAGATCGGCGGCGGTGCCGGCGGAGAGCAGGGGCTTGCCCTCCTTGCCGGGGCGGGCGGCTTCTTCGGCGGTGAGCGTTAGGAGGCGCCCGGCGGGGCTGATCACGTCGTCGCCGATCTTGTATTCCAGTTCGCGGCGCACCATTTTTTCGGCCAGTTCGGGATCGTGGCCGGCGTGCTGCGCGGCGGCACGGACGAGCGCGGCGACGGCGGAAACGGCTTTTTCCTCGAGGCCTTCGGACATTTCCTGCACGCCGCCGATGGGCGTCATCATGATCGGCAACGCGTCGCCGATGACCGAGCCGGGGGCCATGTAGATGCCTTTCGTGGCCAGCGCGATGATGGCGCCGGCGGAGAAGGCGTTCTTCTCGACGAAGGTGTAGACGGGCGGCTTGGCGTTCTGGATGGAGCGGACGATGTCGCCGGCGGCGTCCAGCGTGCCGCCGGGGGTATCCATGACCAGCACGATCGCGGCGGCGTCCTGCTGTTCGGCCTCGGCGATGCCGCGGCGGATGACGTAGAGCAGGGCGCCTTCGATCTGGCCGCGGATGGGGATGACGTAGACGGGCGCGTCCGGCGCGGGGTCGGGGGCCGGCTGCGCCTGGACGGAGCCCAGCGCAAACGCCAGCGCACAGAGGAACCAAACGAATGCCTTCATGCCGAGAGCATAGGCCGGAACGCGGGTCGATTCAACGTTCAATCCGCCGCATTCCTTCCGAAACGGCCGGCCGCGCCCTCCCGCCGCCCCCTCCCGGGAAGCTTGCGGGCCGGGGCGGGGGCGGGTAGGATGCGGGCTAGTCGATTTCGAAAGGATTCCAAGCATATGACGATCCGCACGCGCTTCGCGCCCAGCCCGACGGGCAACGTCCACATCGGGAACATCCGGGCCGCCATCTACAACTGGTTGTTCTCGCGCCATGCCGGCGGCGAATTCCTCCTGCGCATCGAGGATACCGATCTCGAGCGCTCGACGCCGGCCGCGGTGAAGACGGTGCTGGATTCGCTGGCGTGGCTGGGGCTGACGTTCGACGGCGAGCCGCTCTACCAGAGCACGCAGCGGGCGCACCATCTCGAAATCGCGGAAAGGCTCCTCGCCAAAGGCGCGGCCTACAAGGAAGACAAGGGCGGCACCGGCAAGGGCGAATGCATCATCTTCAAGATGCCGGGCAAGGACATCTCGTTCCACGACGAGGTGAAGGGCGACCTCTCCAAGAAGGCCGAAGACCTGAAGGATTTCGTGATCGTGCGCTCCGACGGCTCGCCGGTGTTCCACCTCGGCAACGTCGTGGACGACATCACCATGGGCATCACCCACGTGATCCGCGGCGACGACCACGTGGAAAACACGTTCAAGCACGTGGCGATGTACGAGGCCATCGGCGCGCCGGCGCCGAAGTTCGCGCATTTGCCGATGATCGTGAACGCGCAGGGCAAGCCGTATTCCAAGCGCGACGGCGCGGCCTACGTCGGCGAATTCCAGGAGCGGGGCTTCCTGCCGGAGGCGCTGTTCAATTCGCTGGCGCTGCTGGGCTGGTCGCCGGGCGAAGACCTCGAAGTGATGTCGCGCGAAGACATGGTCAAACTGTTCACGCTGGACCGCGTCCGCAGCGCGCCGAGCCAATTGGACATGACGAAGCTGCTGTGGATGAACGGCGAACACCTGAAACGGCGCGGCGCGGACGAGATCGCCGCCGGTTGCCAGGCCGCGATGCGGCGGCAGGGCCTGTGGCGCGACGACGTCGATCCGGCCTACTTCCGCGCCGTGGTGGCATGCATGGGCGAGCGCATCCGGCTCTACTCCGATCTGGGCGAGAACGCCGCGTTCTTCTTCAACGAGGAATTTCCGTACGACGAGAAGAGCGTGAAGAAACGCCTGCTGAAGGAAGGCGCGCTCGGCATTTTGCGCGAGGAGCTCGCGGCGCTGGAGACCGTCGAGCCGTTCACGGCGGCGGCCACGGACGCGGCGCTGCACGCGCTGGGCGAACGCACCGGCCGGCAGATGGGCGATCTGGTGCACCCCGTGCGCGTGGCCGTCTCCGGCACGGGCGTGGGGCCGGGCCTCTTCGACATGCTGGCGACCATGGGCAAAGAGCGCGTCCTGAAGCGCATCCGGCGGACGCTGGGCCTCTACGGCGGCTGAGGAACCGGCGGCATGGCGCAGGCGCGGGACATTTTTACGTACTACGTAAAAACTTTGCGCCGTTTTTACGTAGAACGTAAAAACTTTGGCCGATTTTTCCACACCGTGGAAAAAAGTTTTCCACGGTGTGGAAAAATCGCGCTGGCGGCGCTGGCGGCGATTTCCCTGGCCGGGGCGGCGGCCGGGTGCGCGAGCGTGAAGGCCTCGCGGCTGGCGATTCCCAAGACGGTGCATTGGACGGTGACGGCGTCGGCGGCCGAAGACGGGCACGGGCCGGACCTGGTGGCGGACGGAAAAACGGAAACGAGTTGGCGGAGCGGGGCCGAGGGCCCGCAGTGGATCCAGGTGGACATGGCCCGCCCGGCGATGGTCTGCGGATTTTCGCTGCAATGGGGCGCGCCGCATGCGACGGCGTACTCGGTCCAGACGAGCCTCGACGGCACGCATTGGGCGATGGGCTACGAGACGACGGCCGGCGACGGGGACTGGGACCAAGCCTCGATCGATCCGGTGATGGCGCGGTACATGCTCGTGACGGTCGAGAAGGGGCTGCCGGGGGCGGGGGCGGAACTGCTGGCGCTGGAAATCAAGGGAGTGGAGGATCAACCGCAGGCCCGGGTGGACGGGCTGCTGGATCCGGGCGCGGCGGCGGTGCTGGACGGGGATCCGGCGACGGCCTGGCGCTCGGCGCGCTCCGCGGCGTCGCTGGAACTGGATCTGCGCCGCGCGAAACCGGTCGGCAGCGTGCGGGTGGATTGGGGCGCGGGCGGGTTCGCCTCGAACGCGGTGGTGGAGGTCTCGACCGACGGCACGAACTGGACGTCGTTCGGCCGCATCCAGGCGCGCACCGGAGATTTCGACGTGCTGATGGGGGAAGGCGCGCAGGCGGCGCAGTTCGTGAAACTGTCGTTTTCGGGGGCGTCGTCGGAAGCCGGCTTCGAGGTGGCGGGGGTGACGCTGCGCGGAGCGGAGGGCACCTCGCGGCCCTGGGCGAAGCTGGAATTGGCGGCGTCGCACGCGCCGGAGGGGATTTATCCGGACGTGTTCAGGCGTCGGCAGAATTATTGGACGGTGGCGGCCGGCCCGAAACGCGGGGACGCGGTCAGCCGCCTCGACGAGTGGGGCACGTTTTCGCCGTCGCCGCGCGCGCCTTCGCTGGCGCCGCTGATCGTGTCGGGCGGGGAGATGTGGTCGGGGCATCAGGCGGCGGAACGGGAATATCGGCTGGGCGGCGACGGCGCGCCGATGCCGGAGACGATCTGGAAGCTGGCGTCGGGGCTTTCGCTGCGGATCCGCGCGCTGGCGAAGTCGGGGACGGCGCCGGCGACGACGTGGGTCCAGTACGAGCTGGCCAACGGATCGATCATGGCGCAGACCGGCCTGCTGTGCTGCGTGGTGCGTCCGGTGCGGCTGGCGCCGACCACGGTCCGCAGCGGGCTGGCGCCGATCCACAAAATCCGCGCGGCGGAAGTGGACGCGGGCGGACAGGAGCTGCGGGTGAACGACGAACCGCTGTTCGCGGTGGCGGATGCGGCGCTGCCGTTCGGCGCGGCGGAATTCGACGGAGGCGACGTGGCGGAGTTTTTCCGGCGCGGAGAAACCCCGCCGGCGTCCTCGGCGCTGGACGAAGACGGCCTGGCCTCGGGCGCGTGGTGGCTGGATTTCGCGCTCGAGCCGGGGGAGAAAACCAACTTGGTCGTGGTGGCCAATGCGCAGGAGGAGGCCGGCCCGGTCGTGCGGCGGTTTGTCTGGCCCGCCCTGGAGGAAGGCGCGGAGAAGCTGTCGGCGGCGTTCGACCGCGAATGGGTGGATGCCGCCTGGATGTGGCGGGGCGAAACCAGCCGATATTATCCCAAGATCGCGCGCATGGACGCGATCGATTGCCTGCGCGCGCAGACCGGCTGGCTGCTGGCGGTCCAGGGGGAGGACGGCGAAGACGTGGAGTCGATCGCGCTGCGGGTGGCGGCGCTGTTGCGCGGGGGACAGGCGGAGTCGGCGCGGGAATGGATCGAACGGGTGGCGGCGGGAATCCAGACGAATGGCTGGGTCCCGTTGTGGTTTTCGCGGGACGGTTCGCCGATTCTGGCGAGGGGTGGGCCGTCCGGGCATGCGTCGCAGGGCCCGTTTGCGTTCATGGCGATGGAGTATTATCGCTTCACGCGGGATGCCGCGTTTTTGCACGAGAAGTATCCGTTGATGAAGAGCGCGCTGGCCTATCTGCAGGAGCTGCGCGCGGAGCTGGAAAAAACCGAATGGCGTCTGCCGGAAGAAGAACGCTATCTGCTGGAAGGCCTGTTGCCGCCCTCGGCCGCGCGGGCCGGCAACGGCAAGCCGGCCCATCGTTTTGCCGACCATTATTGGGCGCTGCTGGGGTGGAAGGAAGTCCGCGCGGCGGCCTCGTTGCTGGGCCTGGACGCGGATGCCGGCTGGGCCCACGAACAATACCGCGCGCTGAAATCGTCCGTTCGCCGCTCTTTGCGCGCGCGCATGGACCTGATGGACGCCGCTTGGATTCCGGCCGCGGCCGAGGACAGCCGGCTCGACGTCGGTTCGGTGGCGCTGATGTTCTGGCCGTGCGAAGAAACCGATCTGGCGGAGCCCCACGAACTGCAAAGCAGTTTGGACGCCTTTTACGACGGATTTCTCCAGCGCATGCAGCCGAATTGGACCGGGCTCGTTCCCTCGGATGAAGCCTCGTTGCTGGTTCCGCTGGCTTCCATGGGCCGAGGCGATTGCGCCCGGGAAGTGCTGTATGCGTTGCTGGAGCGCCGCCATCCCGCCGGATGGAACACGTGGGCCGATGCGCGGGGAAGCGATCTGCGCCAGGCCGGCCAAATCGGCGACATGCCGGATATCCGGGCTGCTGCTTCCTATCTCATTGGGGTGCGTGGAATTGCGGCTCGCGAGACCGGAAACCGGCTGGATCTCTTTTCCGGCGCTCCCGCCGAGTGGCTGCAGTACGGGGACGGATTCCGGGTCTTTGGCATGCCGACGGCGTTTGGCCCATTGGACTTGTCGGGCTATTGGCATAAAAAGAAGTTCACGGTCGAAATAGGCGGCGGCGCCCAGCCGCCGGAGGGGTATCGACTCTGGTGGCCGCGCCAGGTGGCGCCGGAACGGGTGCTGGCCAACGGGGAGCGGCTGGAAAAGGTCGATGCGCTGGGGGCGGATCTGCCGCATGATTTCCAAGGCACCGTCGAGGCGTTTTTCCCGTATTCGGCCCCTTGGCCGCGGGATCCTTGATGGAAATGGGGCCGGTTGGACCGCCGGGACGGATACGTAAAATCTTTGTTTTCCTTGGTGTTTTCCTTGACGCAACTGCGCAGAGGGACTTATGTTCCATTTGTTGAAGGGCGCGGTATGGTCCGCAGAAAAGGCGAGGATGCGATGGAAAACGAAATGCAAAACTTGACCAAACGCAACTTGGCGATCCGAATCGCCGAGGAAACGGGCTTGACCCAGCAGCAGGTCGTCGCGGTGATCCAGAAGACCCTGGATGCCATCGTGGATTCCCTGCGCTCCGGGCAGACGATCGAATTCCGCAAATTCGGCGTTTTCGACGTGCGCGAACGGCGCCAGCGGATCGGCCGCAATCCGCACAAGCCCGATCAGGTCGTCGTGATTCCCAGCCGGAAGGTCGTGCGTTTCCGCCCCGGCAAGACGATGAAGGAAATGTTCAAGTAGGCCCGTCTCGCGAGGCCCGATTCCGATGATTTCCGCGCGCGCGGAATGGCGCGCCGCTTGAGGATTTATGTCTTCCGCCAACCAACCCGTCCAAGGAATGTCCGACATCGCCGCGCCCGAGGTGCGCCTGTGGCAGCGGCTCGAGCAAGTGGCCCGCGACGTGATGGTGCGCTACGGTTTCGAGGAATTGCGCACGCCGGCGGTGGAGTTCGAAGCCGTGTTCACGCGTTCGCTGGGCGAGACGACGGACGTGGTGCAGAAAGAAATGTACGTGTTCGAAAAGGGCGGACGCCGCCTGTGCCTGCGTCCGGAGGGAACGGCCGGCGTGATGCGGCATGCCGCGGGCTTGGGCGCGGCGGAAACCGATGGGGCGCGCTGGTATTACATCGGGCCGATGTTCCGCAGCGAACGCCCGCAGGCCGGCCGCAAGCGCCAGTTCCACCAGTGCGGCGTCGAATGTCTGGAGCCGCCGTCCCCGCTGGTCGACGCGGAAATCCTCGCCCTGCAAGTGGATTTGCTGCGGGCCTGGGGGCTGGGCGATTGCGAAGTGCGGCTGAATACGCGCGGCGAAGGCGGCGGACAAACGCAGGTGGCCGAAGGGCTGCGCGCCGCGCTGGCGTCGCGCGAAGCGGAACTGTGCGACGATTGCCGCCGGCGGATGTCCGAGAACGTGTTGCGCGTGCTCGATTGCAAGAACGAGGCCTGCCAGGCCATCGTGGCGACGTTGCCGCCGCCGACCGACTTCATGAGCGAGGCGTCGCGCGCCTATCTGGCGCAGGTGGCGGGGCATCTGGATGCGCTGGGCGTGAAGTACCGGCTCGATCCGCTGCTGGTGCGCGGGCTGGATTATTACGAACACACGGTGTGGGAAATCGCGAGCACGGCGCTGGGGGCGCAGAACGCCGTGGCCGGCGGCGGCCGCTACCGCATGAAGCTCGGCGATCGCGAACTGGTCGGCGTGGGCTTCGCCATCGGATTGGAACGCGTGGTGGGCGTCCTGCAGGCGCTCGGCCGCGCGGAGGCCTTGGTGCCGCCACTCCCGAAGCTGGTCTGGCTGGTCGGGTTGGGCGACGAAGCGATGAAGCAGAATTTGGCGTTGATGCAGCGCCTGCGCGCGGCAAACGTCGTTTGCCGCATGGCGCCCGGCGGCAGCATGAAATCGCAGATGCGCGCCGCGAACAAATCCGGCGCGGCCTGGGCGATCATCCGCGGCGACGACGAATTGGCCCAGGGCGTCGCGGCTCTCAAAGACATGGGCGCCGGCACGCAGGAAACCTTGCCGATTCCAACTCTGCCCGACGTCTTAGCCGCCAAAATCGCGGCCCCACCGAAATAGCGGGAGGACGGAGGGGGGGGCGTCAGGCGGGGGGACGCTCGCCGAGCAGATCCAACAAGCACCGGGCCAGCGGATGATCCGTTTCGGCGAGGGCGATTTTTTTGCCGATGCGGCGGATCAAGCCGGCCTCGCGCAAGCGGCGCAACTGTCGATTCAGGGTGTTGCGGGACATGGCGGAGATGGACTCCAGCTCATGGGCGTCCCAGGGTCCGCGCAAGAGCAGTTGGATCAGGGCCAGACGCCGCGCGTGCGAAAACGCGGTGGCGATGGAAATGAGCGTGTCGTTTTGGGGGAAGCGCCGGAAGGAATCTTGGACGGCTTGCAGGAGCGGCCCGGCGGTAGAAACCGATCGATCGGGCACGGGGCGATAGCGTACGAATAGCCCTTGCCGAACCGCCTGCAAAAGCCCCCGAGATTGGATCCGCCGGAGTTCCTGGCTGGCCCGCGGCAGGCTGACGTTGACCTGGGCAGCCAATTCCGAGACCGTTTGGTCGGGAAAAGCCACCACGCGTCGAAAAAGTTCAAGCCGGGTATGCCCGGAAAGCATACGGCCGGTTCGCCATAGAGTCGGATGAAGTTTTTCCATGATGACCTCTTTCGTGTGCATAGTTAATTAAGTGTGCACAGAAAGTAAAGGCAAAATTATTGAAAATATAAATAATCATGAAAAATGATAGCGTATTGGCCTGTGCATAGTTAATTAAGTATGCACAGGTTTGCCTCGAGCTGGAGGTGAGACGTTTGGAGCGATTGGTGAGACAATATGACTCATATTTGGATGGATTTATAAGAACATGCCGTTCCGTACTCATGTTGCATCATGCTAACAATGAGCATATTGCAACAAATGTGACATAGTTGGCATGCGATTTGCTTATGGATGAGCGTAGACGAGTGTTTTTAGTCAGATTTAGGAAAGAAGAGGAAGCGCATGGCAAAAGTACTGGGAATCGATTTGGGAACGACGAATTCCTGCATGGCGATCATGGAAGGTGGACAGCCCACCGTGGTGCCGAACGCGGAGGGCGGCCGCACGACACCGTCGATCGTGGCGTTCACGAAGAACGGAGAACGGCTGGTCGGCAGCGCGGCCAAGCGGCAGGCGGTGACGAATCCCAAGCACACCGTTTTCTCCATCAAACGCTTCATGGGCCGCAAGTTCGACGAGATGTCGGCCGAAATCAAGCGCATGCCCTATGAAGTGGTGCGCGCGGCCAACGGCGACGCGCACGTGAAGATCGGCGACAAGACCTATTCGCCGCCGGAAATTTCGTCGATGATCCTCCAGAAGATGAAGGCGGACGCCGAAGCGTTCCTGGGCGAGACGATCACGCAGGCGGTCATCACGGTGCCGGCCTACTTCAACGACAGCCAGCGGCAGGCGACGAAGGATGCCGGCCGGATCGCGGGTCTTGAGGTGCTGCGCATCATCAACGAACCGACGGCGTCTTCGCTGGCCTATGGCCTCGACAAGAAGAAAGAAGAGAAAGTCGCGGTGTACGACCTGGGCGGCGGCACGTTCGACATTTCCATCCTGGAAATCGGCGACGGCGTGTTCGAGGTGAAGGCCACCAACGGCGATACGCATCTGGGCGGCGACGACTTCGACCAGCGCGTCATGGATTGGCTGGTGGGCGAATTCAAGAAGGAGCAGGGCATCGATTTGTCGAAGGACGCGATGGCGCTGCAGCGGCTGAAGGAAGCCGCGGAGAAAGCCAAGTGCGAGCTGTCGAGCTCGCAGAGCACGGACATCAACCTGCCGTTCATCACGGCGGACGCCAGCGGGCCGAAGCACCTGAACGTGACGCTGACCCGCGCGAAGCTCGAACAGCTGGTGGGCGATCTGATCGACCGCAGCATGGCGCCGGTGGAAAACTGTCTCAAGGACTCCGGTTTCTCGAAGGACAAGATCGACGAGGTGATCCTGGTCGGCGGCATGACGCGCATGCCGCGCGTGCAGCAGGAAGTCGAGAAGCAGCTGGGCAAAGAACCCCACAAGGGCGTGAACCCGGACGAAGTCGTGGCCGTCGGCGCGGCGATCCAGGGCGGCGTGCTCAAGGGCGAAGTCAAGGACGTGCTGTTGCTGGACGTGACCCCGCTGACGCTGGGCATCGAGACGCTGGGCGGCGTGAGCACCGCGCTGATCGAGCGCAACACGACGATCCCGACGCGCAAGAGCGAAATCTTCAGCACGGCGGCGGACAACCAGAACACGGTGGAAATCCACGTGCTCCAGGGCGAACGCAAGATGGCCGGCGACAACAAGAGCATCGGCAAGTTCCACCTGGACGGGATTCCGCCGGCCCCGCGCGGCATGCCGCAGATCGAAGTGACGTTCGACCTGGACGCCAACGGCATCCTGAAGGTCAGCGCGAAGGACCTGGGCACGGGCAAGGAGCAGAAGATCACGATCACGGCCTCGAGCGGCCTGAGCAAGGACGAGGTTTCGCAGATGGTGAAGGACGCCGAGGCCCACGCCGGCGAAGATGCCAAGCGCCGCGAGGCCGTCGATACGAAGAACCGCGCCGAAGCGATGGCGTACGAGACCGAGAAATTCCTGAAGGAAAACGGGGAAAAGATCCCGTCCGACAAGAAGATGAAGGTCGAGAACGGCATCCAGGCGCTGAAGGACGCGCTCAAGGGCGGCGACGCCGACGCGATCAAGAAGGCGAGCGACGCGTTGACCGCGGACATGCAGGCGGTTTCGGCCGACCTCTACGCGCAGGCCAAGCAGGCGCAGCCCGGCGCTGGCGCGGCCGGCGGCGGCCAGCCCCCGCCGCCGCCCCCGAATGCGGGCGGCAAGGCCGACGGCGACGTGATGGACGCCGATTTCGAGATGGTCGACGACGACAAGAAGAATTCAAAATAAAACAAACCGGCCGGCGCGGCGGCGGGCGAGTTTTCGCCGCCGGGTTGGCCACATCCACAAACAAGGAGACGAGTCAGATATGAAGATCCAACCGTTGGGAGATCGCGTGCTGGTCGAGCCCGTGAAGGAAGACGAAGTCAAGAAGGGCGGGATCATCATTCCCGACACCGCAAAGGAAAAGCCCCAGCAGGGCAAAGTCATCGCCATCGGAACCGGGAAGATCGACGACAGCGGCAAGAAGATTCCGTTCAACGTCAAGAAGGGCGACAAGGTCCTGATGCCGAAGTACGGCGGCACGGAAATCAAGCTGGACGGCAAGGAATACCAGATCATGCGCGAGGAAGACATCCTCGGCGTGCTGGAAGATTAAGCGCAAAGGAGCAGAGAGAAAACTATGTCAGCCAAACAGATCGTATATGATTCGGAAGCCCGCCAGCTGGTGCTCAAGGGCATCGAGAAGCTGAGCA
>CAZECJ010000009.1:0-46790 GCA_964510645.1 uncultured Verrucomicrobiota bacterium
GGACGTCGTACTGGGCTTCCATGATGCCGGCCAGGGCGCCCATGAGCACGCCGCGTTCGCCGACGAGGTCGGAGGTGACTTCGTGCTCGAAGGTGGTCGGGAAGAGGTAGCCCGAACCGACGGCGATGCCGACGGCCAAGGTGCGCTCGAGGGCGCGCTTGGTGGCGTTGCGTTCGACGGCGAAGCTGGAATTGATGCCGACGCCGGCCAGGAAGTTGCGGCGCACGGAGGTGCCGGAACCCTTGGGGGCGACCATGATGACGTCCACGCCCTTCGGAGCATCGACGCCGGTCAACTTGCGGTAGACCCAGCCGAAGCCGTGGGAGAAGTAGAGGGCCTTGCCCTTGGTGAGGTAGGGCTTCACGCGCGGGAAGACGTACTTGAGGGCGCCGTCGTTCACGAGCATCATGACGATGGTGGCCTTGTCGCAGGCTTCTTCGACGTCGAAGAGGGACTTGCCGGGCACGAAGCCGTCCTTGGCGGCGCGGGCCCAGTCGCCTTTGAAGCGGGGATCTTGGCCGATGATGACGTTGATGCCGTTGTCGCGCATGTTGAGCGACTGGGCGGGGCCTTGGACGCCGTAGCCGATGATGGCGACGACTTCGTTCTTGAGGACCTGCTGGGCCTTCTTCAGGGGAAATTCGGCGCGGGTGACGACGTTTTCTTTCGTTCCGCCAAAATCAATCTTGGCCATAATTCATACTCCTTCTGGTTCCTTCTGGGAACAAGCGGTGAACAATAGGACGCCCGGGGACGGGAGGCAAGCGGGTTTTTAAAGAAAAACGCCTAACGGGCGCATTTGCGCTTGGGTGCGATCCAGCCCGGGATCAGGTTGCGGGCCTACGCGGCTGTCATCCCGAGCGTGTCGAGGGATCTCGGTCTAGGCACCCGGCCTGCCGTTGTCGTGAAGCGGAGATGTTTCGACTCCGGCGCAGTGCGCCTCCGCTCAACATGACCAGAGCTTGCAGCGAATCGCAGATGCGCCCACGCCTGTCCCCCGTCCGGAATGGCGGCATCCGCTAGCGCAGGAACGGTGCGAGCGGGGCGGCGGGAACGGCGCCGGAGGCGGGCACCGCGGCCTCTTGGGAGGCGTTTTCGATGACGCGCAGGAAGTAGGGTTCGAGGGGTTGGCGCGGATGGTCCATCGACGGATCGGCGCCGAGGGCGGCGCGCGCGGCGGCGAGGACTTTCTGCAAAGTGAGGGGATCGGCCGGGGTCGGGAACGTGAGCGTGGTCTTGTCCTTTTGCGCGAGGAGGGCGTCGAGCGTGCCGTGGGCGAGGATGCGGCCGTTGAAGAGGATGGCCACCTGCGCGCAGACGTCTTCGACGTCGGCGAGGAGATGCGAGGTGAGCAGGACGGTCTTGCCGCGCGCAGCGAGGGCGAGGATGAGATCTTTGACCTGGCGCGTGCCTTGCGGATCGAGGCCGGCGGTGGGTTCGTCGAGGATGACGAGGTCGGGATCGTTGAGGAGAGCCTGGGCGAGGCCGATGCGGCGGGCCATGCCTTTGGAGAATTCGCCGACGGGGCGGTTGCGCGCGTGGGCGAGGCCGATCATCTCGAGCAACTGCTCGATGCGCTCGCGGGCGACGGCGGACGGCAGGCGGAAAAGGCGGGCGTAGAAGGTCAAGGTCTCGAGGGGCGTGAGGTGGGGATAGAGATAGGATTCCTCGGGCAGATAGCCGATGCGGTTCTTGACGGCGACGGAGCGCGGGGAATCGCCGAGGACCTCGAGGGAGCCCGCGGTGGGGAACAGCAGGCCGAGGATCATCTTGATGGTGGTGGATTTGCCGGAGCCGTTGGGCCCGAGCAGGCCGAAGACCTGGCCGGCGGGGATCTCGAAGGAAATGGACCGCACGGCTTCGACGCGCGGACGCTGCCAGAAGTCGCGGAAGGTCTTCGAGAGGTTTTGGGCTTGGATGGCGGGATTCATCAATGAAGAATTAATAATTAAGAATTAAGAATTGGGAAGTGAAATCGGGAATGGAGAAATCGGGAGGCAACAGTTTTCCACACCGTGGAAAATATTTTTCCACGGTGTGGAAAAATTCGGGCTGATTTCCCACGCCATGGAAAAACCGACGAGCCGCGATGGAGCGCGCGGGGGCATCAGGAGATCTCCAGGGAGCGGAAGGAAGCGAGGCCGAGGGCGAGGGCGGCGGCGGACCAGGCGGCGGCGTAGGCGGCGGAGAGGGCGACGTAGGACGCGGGGATGCGCGCGGAGGCGTCGAGGGCGTCGAGGAGCCAGAAGGCCTGGACGTTGGGCAATGCGGCGTAGGCGGCGCGCGCGGCGAACGAATCGCCGAGATGCGGGCCAAGGAAGTAATCGCCCATGAGTCCGAAGAGGAAGAAGCCCGCGCAGAGCAGCAGGACGGGCATGACCGGCAGGCGGGTGGCGAGCGCGGCGGACAGGGCGACGGCCATCCCGAGGCAGAAGAAGAGCAGCAGGCCGACCGCCAGGATGGACCACGTGAAGTTGTCGGGAAACGACAAGTGGTCGAGGGGCGTCGGGAAGCCGGCGGATACGGCGAGGGCCAGCAGCAGGAAGAAGAGCAGCAGGAAAAAGGCGGCGGAGGGAAACGGGCGGCGGGTGCGGTGGTTCCAGGCGCCGGCCAGGGCGGGGGCGAGGACCAAGGCCAGCAGCGCGGGCAACGCGGCGGCCCAGTCGAGGCGGAGATCGTCGGCGCCGGCGCGCACGGCGAGCAGCGCGGCGGCGAGCGCGGCGACGGTGTACAGGAAGATCGCCGCGGCGATGCCGGCGGCCTTGGCCAGAAAGAAGACCGCGCGCGAAACGGGTTTGGCGAGGATCGCGGCGGCGGTGCCGCGCCGCAGTTCGCGCGCGAAGGCCTCGCCCGCCGCATGGGCGGCGAGCAGGAGACCGCCGACGAAATAGAGCGCCAAGGCGCTGTCGCGGATGATGCGCGCGGAGTCGCCGAGGGTGTAGTTGAGCAAGAGCGGCATCAGGACGATGCCCGCGAGACAGGAGAGGGAGACGAGGAGAAAGACCGGCCGCCGAATGGCCTCGATCGCGGCGAGGCGGGCGATGGCGAGGAACTGGACGCCTGCGGCCATGAGCTAGAATAGCGTCTGGTAGGCCGGATTGCAGCGGCTCTTGAGGGCTTCGAGGACGACGGGAACGTCGATGGGCTGGGGCCGGCCGCCGGTGGGATACTCGAACACCATGAGGCGCGCGAGCAGGGTGCTGCCGGGCTTGACCACGAAGATGGCGGGCGTGCGGCTCACCTTATAGAGCTCGGTCAGTTCCCGGACGGCGGAGGGGCCCGGCAGGGTGATTTCGAGCTTGATGAAGTATTTCATCGCCTTGCGCCAGTCGATGTCGGTCGTGATGCTCTTTTCGAACCAGCTGCACAGGCCCTTTTCGTTGGGAACGGAGGGGTTCTTGAAGTAGACCAGCATGCAGGCCCCGGTCTTTTTCTGGAGGTCCAGCAGTTCGGGATAGTCCTTGGCGTTGTTGAACCACTTGCTGGGGACCTGATCGAAAAGGGGCGCATCGATGGCGGCCTTTTCTTCCGGCGTGGCGCCGGGCGGATAGGTGGCGGGCGGCGTTCCGGAAAGCGGCGGGGCGTCCGCCGAGAAGATGGCGGAGTTGGTCGAGGCGGCCGGCGCGGGCGCGGAGGAGCCCCACGACGACGAGGGGGCGTTGGAATAGGAGAACACGGACGATCCTTCCGACACAGGGGGCGTGGCCGGGGCTTCCGTCGGCATCGGCGGCGGCGCGGCGGGGGCGAAGGTGCCGACGGGTTCGGCGGCCGGCGCGGGAGCGGGCGCCGGCGCGGCGGATTGTCCGGGCCGCTCGAAGCGGGAGCGGTCGAACTTCTGGCGCTGGAATTCGACGCGCTGCTGGGCCGAAGCGGCGGTCGCGAGCAGCGCGGCGCACAGGGACAGGCGGAAGCAGGAGATATGGGCGTTCATGGCTTTCCTTTCCGGTCAGGGGGCAGGCAAATGGACGAAGCGCAACACGACGTTGGCGATGGAAAAATAGATCAGCACGCCGAGAATGTCGGCCATGGAGGTGATCAGCGGCACGCTGGCGGTGGCGGGATCGAGCTTGAGCTTGTTGAGCAGCATCGGCAGGACGGTGCCCATGAGGCTGCCGGCGATGACGACGGTGGTCATGCTGAGGGCGACGACGATGGCGACGCGGAGATCGCCGAGGGCCCAGCCGAGGAAAAAGGCGGCAAAGGACATGGCCAAGCCGATGGCCGTGCTGACGCCGATTTCGCGCAGCAGGAGTTTCCACCAATCGCTCGACCCGATTTCGCCGGTGGCGATGGCGCGGACGACGAGGGTGGCGGCCTGGGCGCCGGCGTTGCCTCCGCTGCCGATCAGCAGCGGCATGAGCGCGACCAGGGCGGCGACGGCGACGATGGTTTCCTCGAACATCTTGATGCCCATGCCGGTGAAGATGTTGACGATCACCAGCCCGATCAGCCAGCCGATGCGCTTGCGGAAAAGCAGGCCGAGGGTCGCATCCTTGAAACTGACCTGCAGAGGACTGACCGTGGCCAATTTGTGGAAGTCCTCGGTGGCCGCCGCTTCGGCGACGTCGAGGATGTCGTCGATGGTGACGATGCCCAGGAGGATGCCGTCGGCATCCACGACGGGGAGGGCGTAGAGATCGTATTTCCGGAAAACCTGGACGGCCCCTTCGCGGTGCTGGAGGGACTGGAGGCAGGCATAATGCCCGTCGAGCAGGTCGCCGATGCGCGCGGAAGGATCCGCGATGATGATCTTGCGCAAGCGCAGATCGTCGATCAGGCGCCCTTTGTCGTTGGTGATGTAGACCATGGCGATGGTTTCGGAATCGATTCCGGCCTGGCGCAGATGATCCAAGGCTTGGGCGGCGGTCCATTCGGGCTCGACCGTGACGTAGCGGTCGGTCATGAGGCGGCCGACGCTGCCTTCGGGATAGCTGAGGAGCGTGAGGGCCTGCTTGCGGTCCTGGTCGTTCAAGAGGCCCAGCAGGCCCTTGGTGACGCGGGCGGGCAGTTCTTCGAACAGCGCGGTCCGGTCGTCGGGCGAGAGGCCGGAGATGACCTGGCGGACTTCTTCCTGCGCCATGTTCTTCAGCAGGAGGTTCTGGAACGGCAGTTCGAGGAGGGAAAAGACTTCGTCGGCCAGTTGGCGAGGCAGGAGGCGGAACAAGAGCACGCGGTCTTTGTCGTCAAGCGCGGTCAGCAGCTCGGCGATTTCGGGGCCGGGCTGCATGGCCAAGAATTCGCGGACGTCGTTGAGGCGTCCGGATTCGACCAGATCGAGGATGTCGGGCAACAGCAAGTGGCGGAGAATCATGGGGACTCCGTAAGGCAAAAAGCATGCGGCAAGGGGGGCGGGAAAACAAGGCCGAAGTTGAAGCGGGCGGGCATGGGAAGCGAAGGCGAGGCCGGGGCTGGACAAAGGGGGGACGGAGATGGCATATTGCGGGCGAAATGAGCGCCGAAGCCCCCAGTCCGGTCACCGAGGAAATCGTCCAGTTGCGGATGAAGATTTTCCTGCGTTCGTCCCTGCGACGCAAGCTGCTGGCGCGGACGATGCGCCTGCTGGACAAGGTGAACGGCCAGGAAGTGCTGGAGATGTCGGCGGACGACGCGCTCAGCGTCGCGATGCAGAACGCCGGCGGCGGCGGGGGCGGCAACTGGAGCAGCTTGGCGGTTTCCGAAACGCAGGCCGAGCTGCTGGCGGAAGCGGGCGTTCCGCGCATCCATCTGGGCGTCCTGCCGGAATTGCCGTTTGCGGAATCCGCTTTCGACGTCGTCGTGGCCAGCGACATGCTCGAATACGTCGAGAAGCCGGCCGAGTTGATGGCGGAGCTGCACCGGGTCATGCGGTCGCGGACGCGGCTGATCCTGCACGTGCGCCGCAAGCGCCGCACCTTGGTGGAATTGTTCCGGAAACTGTCGGGCCTGACGGATCCCACGCGGCCGCAGGTGCGGCCGGGCTTCACCCCGGCCGAACTCTTCGACGTGCTGAAAGACGGCTTCGACGTGCAGGAAACGACGGGCTACGGCCGGTTCTTCACGGAATTCGCCAATTTGCTGGCGGAGCTGTTCGCCGGCGTGATTCCCTCGGCCTGCGAACCGGCGGCGCTGGACGTTCGGCGGCTGAAGCGCGCCGCGGCCGTCTATGCCGCCTTCACGCCGGTGTTCTGGCTGGCCGAAATTCTCGATGCCCTCTTTTTCTTCCTGCCGGACCACCACATGGTCTTGCGCGCCAAGCGCCGAATGATGTGGGTGCCGCGCGTCACGCCGCGCCTGCGCGACGGGCGGAGCATCGCCGAAGCGGCGCTGGGCTCGAAGATCGGCACGGCGGCGGGATAAGCCGCGGTGCGATGGGGCGGCAAAGAGAGGGCCGGGCGTACGCCCGGCCCTTTGTTTTGGGAAGCGCCTGCCGCGCGGATTACGGCGCGTTCGGATCGGCGAGCAGCCACGGCGTGCGGTCGATGCTGCCGGCGAACTGGCCGGCGGCGGGGGTGATTGTGCCCCACCAGTTGTTCTCGGCCATGACGGTGGCGCCGCCGCCGTTGTTGTAGCGGAAGTCGCGGTTGCCGTTGCCGTAGAACGAGCTTTGGCCGAGGCTGTCCCCGCCGCCGCCGAAGTCCAGGATCGGCGCGCCGCTGAGGCCGGACATGACGAGGCGCACGCCGTTGGCGACGTTGCTGGCGGAGACGAGCTGCTCGCCGCCGACGTAGGCCTGCGCGCTGCCGTTGAAGTTCTCGGCGACGTTGATGCCGTTCCCGTCGTTGCCCGTCGCGACGACATCTTCGAACCAAGCGCTGGCGACTCCGCCGTTTCCTTCCAGATCCAAGCTGAGACCGTTGCCGCCGTTGTCGTTGGCCACGGCATCTTGAATCGTCGCGAGGGCGTTGCCGCCCAAGGCGGTCAGGGTCAGGTTGTAGCCCATGGTGTCGTTGTCGTCGGCGATGACGCCGTCCATGCCCAAGGAGGCATTGATCCCCGTGAGTTCCGCATGCAGGCCATTGCCGCCGTTGTCGCTGAAGTCGACCGGTCCGGCCGGAATCAGATCGAACAGCGGACCGAGGTCCGAGCCATAGCCATAGATGAAGTCGAGGTCGTCGGCCGCCAGATCGCCGGCGAAGAGATAGGCGTCGAGCCCGGCATCCAAAATAGCGTTGGCGCCGCGACCGAAATTGCTGCTCGAATGGACGTCCGTGAAGGCGGCGGCGGCATCGCCGGCGCCGGACAGGTTGGCCACGATGCCGGGTTGGCCGCCGACGGCGCCGTTTCCGGCGGCATCGACGCCGGCGAAGAGCGCGTAGACGTCGGAGGTGTCGCTGTCCGCCCGCACGCGGATGCCTTGCTGGCCATTCCCGTCGGCATTCACGAAAACCAGGCCCGCGCGGGATTCCTCTTCGCTGTCCAGATCGAGGTCGATGCCGCGACCGGCGGCATTGCCGCTGGCCGCGACGTTCACGAGGTAGGCATCGACTGCGCCATCGGCGGAATCGAGGTTTGCATAGATGCCATCTCCGGCGCCGTTGTCGTTGGCTTCCGCGCCCGCCATCACGAGGATGGAACGGTCGTTGCCGTCCATGTCGATCCGGAATCCATTGGTGCCGTTTCCGTTGGCGGCGACGCCGCCGAGCGGATCGTAGGCGATGGGGTCGCCGCCGAGGACGTCGGGCAGGATGTCGTAGACGACGTCGGTCGACAGGAACGCCGAGATGGCCGCTCCGTTGGCGGACGCCGTCGCGATTTCGAATCCGTTGTCGCCGTTGTCGTTCGCCTGGACGTCGAGGAAGGCGGCGATGGCGATGTCGTCGCCCGTCACGGTGGCGTTGAAACCATCGCCGGCGTTGCCGGAGGCGAGGACGGGGCCGAACGGCTCGCCGGGAATTTCGATGGCTTCGTCGAAGTACCCCTCGCCGAGCAGTACCGCGGCGGGCCGCAAGGCGTCGGTGGAGAGCGCGAGCAAGGCGGCCATGCCGTTCGTGCTTTCGACGGCGGCGGCGATGCCGTTCACTCCGTTGCCGGAGGCGTTGACGTCCGCGAGAAGTCCAAAGCCGGCGTAATCCGTGCCGACAACGTCCATCTGAAGCCCGTTCCCCGAGTTGCCGGTGGAAACCAAGCGGGCAATCGCGGCGAGCGAGAAGTAGTCGGAATCCGTCTCCACGACCGCGCCATCGCCGGCGTTGCCGACGGCATCGAGGCCGACGATCGCGCTGACGGCCGCCAGATCGCCCAAGGTGTGCATTTCGAATCCCGGGCCGGCATTGCCGTTGACCTGCATGTGGCCGCCGCCGGCAAGGGACAACGGCAAATCCAGGTCGAACAAGGCTGCGACGTCCGTCCCGAGTTCGAACACTTCGGCCAGATTTTCGGAGGAGCCCGCCAAGCCCACCGCGATGCCGTTGGTGGCTTCGTTCAAGCTATAGACGCCGCCGGCGGCGTTGTTGCTGGCGGCGACGTCGAAGATGCCGCCCAGCGCCAACAGGCCATCGGTCCGGACGGAGGCTTGGACGCCGCGAGCGCCGTTGCCGTTGGCCGTGACGGCGCCATAAGGACCGAGGAACGGGTCGAGTTCTTCCGGCAGCTCGAAGTCGAGGAGCTCGGCCAGCGAGTAGGCCGAGGAGGCCAAGCCTTCCGGCATGCCGACGATGCCGATGGACGCAAACAGCGAATCCTGTTCCAGGAAAACGCCGGCCCCGGCGTTGTCGTTGGCGGTGGAGCCCGAGACGTTGGCCAATCCGATGCCGTTGCCCGTTTGGGCGACGCGGATGCCGGCGCCGTCGTTGTCGTTGGCCTGGATGCCGGACACGGCCGCCACGGCCAAGGGCGAGGCGGTCTGCAGGAGGTCCAGTCCGGCGCCGGCATTTTCGTTGGCGGTCGCGTCGCGCACGGCGACGAGGGAGATTTCGGAGTTCGCCGTTTCCACGAAGACGCCGGCGGCCTGGTTGCCGTCGGCTTGGAGGTTTTCCAGATCGATTTCCGCGATGTCTGCGTCGCGGATGGCGACGTCGATGCCCCGTTGGCCGTTTTGATTGGCGACGACGTTCGAGAAGGCGACCCCCGCGGACGTCAGGTTGGAGAGCGTTGCGCCGATGCCTTCGAAACCATTGTTTTCGGCTCGCGAGCCGTCCATCGCCAGCACCGCTTCGTCGCCGGAGTGCAGACGGAAGGTCGCGCCTTCACGGGCGTTGTCGTTGAACGTTCCGTCCTGGATCCAGATGGAGGCCATATCCAATCCGGCGGCGCCGACGTTCAGTCCGGCGGCGGCATTGTGGCCGAACGAGCATCCCGCGAGGGCGAGTCCGAACAGGCCGCCGCCCGCGACCTGCGCGCCGAGGCCGTTTTCCGCGTTGCGGGCAAAGCTGGAGTCTTCGATGCCGAGCAAGAGGCGTTCCGGATCGGCCGATTGGAGCAGGAGTCCGTTGGAGCCGTTGTCGGCGAACCGCCCGTTGGCGATGAACACGGCGCCGGTGCCGCCGCCGTTGGCTTCGACCCGCAAGCCGTTGCCGTCGTTGTCCGCAAAACGGCTGTTGTCGATCTCCAGGAGGGAGAGCGTATCGTTGACGGAGAAGAACGAGAGTCCGGCATCGCCGTTGGCGGAGAAGGTGGAGCCGGTGATGGCTCCCCGGTAGAGGTCATTATCCTGCGTCCGGAGATCGAATCCGGCCCCGGCGTTGTCCTCGGCGCGCACGCCGAAGAGTCCGGTGCCGGCCTGCTGCGTGTCCAGCTGCGAGATCTGGAGACCGTTGCCGCCGTTGTCCAGGAACTGGCTGTCTTGGATGCGGACAAGGGATTGGTCGTAGGTGGAGGCGTAGATCTGGAGGCCTTCGTCGCCATTGTTATCGAAGCGGCTATTGGCGATGAACACGTCGCAAGTACCGCTGTTGCCGGCGGTCCAGATTTCCATGCCGTCGGCGTCGCTGCCGGCGACCTCGTTGGTCGCGAAAACGAGGCGGAAGTCGCCCTGGCGCGCCAGCAGGACGCCGGTGCCGTTTCCGGAGATCCGGTTGGCGAGGAGCGTCAGGTCGGTGGCATCGTTGCCGAGGATGCCGACGCGGCTGACGTCGACCAAGCCCTGCACGGGGAGATTCACGAAGACGCCTGGGCCGCCCGCGCCGGTGTTCTGCACGCGGAAGCCGGTGACCAGGGTGCGGTCGGCCAGCGTGATGGCGGGGCCGGTGCCTCCGCCATCCACGACGGGCGCCACGCCGCTGCCGAACCGGGTGCCGAACAATCCCGGCAGAAGGACGCCGCTGCCCCAGAGGCTGACGCCCGGAGTCAGGACGACGTTTTCCACGTAGGCGGACGCGGCGTCGAAGACGTAGACGTTGCGCGTGCCGAAGACGGCGTCCACGCCCTGCTGGATGGTCGCGTAGGGGCGTTCGGCGGTGCCATCGCCGACGACGGCGTCTTCGTCGCCATCCACGATCGGCTGGGCTCGCGCGGCGGGATTCGCGAGGGGAGCGCCGCCTTCGTCGGCATCCACGAAATTCACGTCGGGCAGCAGGACGTAGGAGTCGCGGTCCGAGCTCCGTTCCCGAGTCGTGGCCTCGGTAGCCAGGCTCTCGTTTTCGATGAAGTCGGACGTTTCGAGGCGGACCTGGGTGTCGCGCATGACCATCTCGGTCAGGCGAGCGGAGAGGTCGCGCGGCGCGCCGTGCAGGCGCGATTTCGCGGTGGCGAAGGGATTGCGGCCGCGGGCGATCTGGGCGAGGTCGAGCGGAACGCTCAGGCGCGCGCCGGCGAACCAATCGCTGCCGGTCAGGTCTTCGTCCTCATACAGGCCGGCATCGAGGAAGAGGGTGGAGAGCACGCGCAATTCCGTGCGGACTTTCCAGCCTTGGACGTCGCGGCCAAATTCGCGGTCGAAGTCGTAGTAGCCGCCGAACACGCGGGCCTCCAGCGAGTCGGTCTTGAGGGGCAGGCGCAGTCCGATTTCCCAGTCGTAGCCGCCGTAGGCCGCTTCGAACTGTTCGAAGGTGCGGGTGGACGTGACCGTGGTGAGGGTGCGGGTCGTGGTGTAGTCTTGCAAAATGGAATGCTCGTCGGCGTAGGGCGCGCTCCAACTCGAGGAATACTGCTCAGATCGGCTTGTGGCGGTTTCGGTCCGGCGATCGACGAGCTGCGATTCGTCGTCGGCGTCGTAGTAGTTCGCGCGCGCGTCGATCCAGGCGCTGAGGATTTCGAATCCGACGCCCCACTGGTCGTAGTGGCGCGCGTCCGCATCGCGGTAATCATAGTAGGCGTTTGCGCCCACGATGACGGCGCGGCCCGGCAAGAGCTGGCGATAGCCGAACCCGAGATTGCCTTCTTCCGCGTCTTGGTCCGTGATGGAGGCGCGGGGATTCACGAACAGCAGGCCGGTCTCTCCTGGATTCCACAACGGAACGAGCAAGTCGCCGAGCCCCTCGGTTTCCGAATCGCGCGTTTGGAAGCCGAAGGTCAGTTCGGCCGGCGGCCACTCTTTTTCCGCAGTTTGGGCGGAGGGCGGGGCGTTCTTGGCCTTCTTGGGCTTGGCCGCTTGCGTCGGAGGCGGCAGGGGGCAGGAAAGAAAAACGACCAACACGAACGTCCACAGGCGAATCCAACGAGCCTTCATGGTACCCTCCATTTAGTGCAACCACCCGCCGCCATTGGGCGGCCAACGAACCTTCTGCGTGCGCATCCCGCGTTCACGACGATATTCTGTTCCTTTCGCCTTCTGGTGAACAACAAAAAAGTGCAGGCGAAACAAGATTTTCTGGAACCAAACAAACGGGCACCGAAAGCGGGCGGAAGCTTGACGGGTAGGGGGGGGTGTGGGAGCATTAACAAATATGGACATGAAAGCCGCATTCCGTCGGGTTGGGGTCTGGGGAACGGTCGCTTTTTTGCTGCTGGCGGGGGGGACGCGCGCCGCGGAACTGTACGATGAGACCGGACCGGATTGGGCGATTCCGGAAATCCCCGACGTTGGCGAGGTCACCCCGGCGGTGGCGCGGGCGCGAAGTTTGGTCAAAGCGACCGCGCTGGAGTTGGGAGCGACCGAAGCGGAGGCGGAGCAGGCCGCTTTCCTCGTGCCGGAATATCTGGCCGAGTGGAAGAGCCCGCATCAGGAGGCGTTTGAAGAACACCGAGACGAAGCGCCTACCGATTTCGATCCGTTCTTCAAGCCGGGGCGCGTACCGAAAACCGCGGAATCGACGCTGGTGCCCAAGGCCATCGCGTCCGGCAAGCGCGTCCTGGGGTGGCATCCGTCCTGGGCGACCACGAACGATATCCAGAACTACCAGTACAGCAATCTGACGACGATCGCCTACTTCTCCTATGCGGTGAATTCGACGAACGGGAATGCGGACAGCATGGGCGGGTGGACAAACACGCCGCTGATGGATTGGGCCTATACCAACAACCCGAACTTGAAAGTGGTGCTGACGGCGACGCTGTTCGGCGACACGGCCACCCACCGGCTGCTGACGAATTCCGCGGCGTGCAGCAACCTCATTACCAAGTTGCTGATCGCGATGACCAACCGGACCGGCCGACCGGGCATGGGCGTGAACATCGACTTCGAAGGCGTGGGCTCGTGGACGGGCGCGACGGCCGCGATGACGACGTTCATGAGCAACCTGACGACGCGCTTCCACGCGGCGAATCCAGCCTACGAGGTCAGCATCGCGCTGCCGTCAGTGGACTGGTACGCGAACTTCGCGGTGTCCAACTACGCCGCCTTCAAAATGGATTACGCGATCATCATGGGCTACGACTACTACTATTCCGGCAGCTCGACCCCGGGGCCGGTGGCGCCGCTCTACAGCAGTGCGCAGTGGATCGGCGCCAGCTCGTGGTGTTCGGTCAACTATTCGATGAACTACTATCTGGGGAAGGGCATCCCCGCGACCAATCTGATGCTGGGCGTGCCGTACTACGGTCGGCGCTGGGGCGCGTCCAGCGCGAGCCTCGGCGCGGCCAGCCTCGGCAGTTCGTATTCGGCGGCGCTGACCTACGGGGCCTGCGAGTCGGCGGCGGCGACCTATGGGAAGAAATGGGACAACAACGGCAGCGTGCCGTACTTCGTGTATACGAACAGCGGCACGATCTACCAGTGCTTCTACGACGATACGGCGAGCCTCGGGATGAAGTACGATTTGTCCAATACGAAGAACATGGGTGGCATCGGCATCTGGAACCTCACGCAGGGGACGGGCAAACCGGAACTCTGGAGCCTCATCGACGAGAAGTTCGGTGCGGATGCTCTCGACCCGGGCGATCCGGGCGGGGACGAAACCGGCGGCTCGTCGGCAGATGCCGCGTGGACCAACCGGACATCCGCACATGCGACGAAGTTCTTTGGGGTGGCGAGCCGCAGCGGAATGCATGTGGCCAGCGGCGATAGCGGCGCAATCTACACCTCGACCAACGGCATCAACTGGACGGCGCGCAGCAGCGGCAAGAGCGGCTACCTAATGAAAGTAAACGGCGACGGTCCCCTGTGGGTGGCTGTCGGCGAAAGCGGCGCGATCGTGACGTCGACCAACGGTAGCGACTGGACGTCGCGCACTTCGCCGACGAACGCGCTGTTCCGGGGCGTGGCCTACGGCAACGGCGTCTATGTTGCGTGCGGGAATGGCGGTGCAATCGTGCGCTCGACCAACGGAACGACTTGGACGAGCGTCGCATCGGGTACGACCCTGTCGCTGCAAGGCATGGGCTATGGCGCGGAGTATATCCGGGTCGGCGACAGCAACATGACCGTCATTGCCGATTCGCCGATGTTTGTCATCGTGGGCGAAAGCGGCAAATTGCTGACCTCGTCGGATGATGGTTTGACGTGGACAACTCGGGTTTCCAACGTGGGCGGATACCTGTCGGATGTGATTTACGGGAATGGATATTATGTCGCCGTAGGCATGTCGTCGAAAATCATCCGCTCTTCGGATGGCGTGACGTGGGCCGTGCAGAGCAACAGCTTGCCCACCAGTTCCGCCTATCTCATGCGAGCGAGCTATTGCACCGGTGTTTTCAAGGCCGGAGGCACCAATGGGGTGATCTGGAGCTCGCCCGACGGCGCAACATGGACGGCGGAGCCCTCTGGCACGACCAACGACATCCGCGGCATCAGCTACGCCGCCGACCAGTTCGTGGCGGTGGGATTCAATGGCACGATCCTGACGAAGGGGACGATGGGCGGCACGGAGACGGGCGACGGCGACGAGGGGGGCGGCGACGAAGGGGAAACCGGCGGCGGCGACGAACCTTTGGGCACGCCGGACGAAACGGGCCTGCCCCAAGTGGCTGCGTCCCAGCCCAAGGGTCCGCTCTCCGGAGTAGTGGTCTATACCAGCGCGGGCCACGGCTTCGGCGCGAACGCCGACCTGACCGCCTGGATTCCGGAGCGGCCGTTGCTCTTCGCCGTGAACGAGGAGATGGGGAACATCGACCAAATGAACCGGTTCGCGGAATCGGCCTGGAAGGCCGGCGCCACGGTCGTCCCGTTCCGGCCGGTGGGCTACCAGACGAACGAAGTGGTGCTCGACAACATGGACACCAACCAGACGTCGCGCGGCAAGGTCACCTTCGGCGGCACGTGGTACAACTCGTCGCAAACCCTTTTCTACGGCAACGCCGGCGATGCGGTGCCGTACCGCTACGCCGCGGTCAGCACCAACGGTTCGACGTCCTGGGCGTCGTACCGGCCCAACCTGCCGGCAGCGGGCGAATATCCGGTCTATACCTGGGTGCGTCACGGCTCCGACCGTGCGAACCAGCTCTACCGCGTGTACCACTCCGGCGGCGTGACGGACGTGCGGGTGAACCACCGCGACGTCGGCTGCGGCTGGGTCTGGCTGGGCAACTACCACTTCGCCGCCGGCACGAATGGCTGCGTCAACATCGGGAACTATACTCCCGGCGGGGCGGAAGGGACTTCCGTTTTTGCCGACGCCATTCGCTTCGGCAACGGTCGAGGCAACGTGTCGCGCGGCGCGGCCGGCATCTCGGGCTTCGAGCAGGAACTGGAATCGGCCCGCTTCTGGACCATCAAGTCCCTGGGGCAGGGGATGGACAGCACGCTCTACGACCTGGCCGGCTACGACGACCGCAGCGACAACATCGGCCAGCCTGCACGCATGGCGGCCTGGATGTGCCGGTCGAACGACGCGGCGCGCTGGCAGCGGGTCTACGTGGGCTTTCACTCCAATGCCGGAAACACCACCGGGCGCGGCGCGATCGGCCTCTACGACACGCGCATCCAGTCCAGCTATCCGTCGTACTACGCAGCCCAGACGAACCTCGCCGCCGCGCTGGCCCGCCAATGCAACGTGGACCTGCGCGCCGGCACCAACAGCGTGATCCCCAGCTGGAGCACGCGCACGTCCTACCTCTACGGCAGCTCCTACGGCGAAATCTACAACTCCAGCGTTTTTCTCAAGATGGACACCACGATCAACGAAGTGGCGTACCACGACAACGAGCTGGACTGCGCGGTGCTGAAACTGCCCGCCGGCCGCGAATGGCTGGCGCGCGCGACCACGCGCGGCCTGATCAAGCACCTGGCCGGCTACTACGCCAGCGGCATCGTCAACACCAACGCCCCCGACCGGCCGGTGAATCTCAAGGCGATCAATTCCGGCAGCGGCGCCGTGACGGTCTCGTGGGCCATGCCCGCGCGCGACGCCGCCAGCGGCGGCCAGCCGCAGGGTTTCATCCTCTATACCTCCACGGACGGCCAGGGCTTCGGCAATCCCCTTTCCGTGCCCGGCGCGGGCGCGACGAACAAGGTCATCACCAACCTGAACGCGGGCGCCACGATCTTCTTCCGCGTCTGCGCGACCAACGCCGGCGGCGAATCGCTCGATTCCGCCGTGGCCGGCGCGCGCGTGACGGCCGGCGGCGCCAAGGCAGGCGTGCTCGTCGTGGACGGCTTCAAGCGCAACGACGCCGGGCTGGCGCCGACGCGCTATTTCGCCAACGGACTGAACGGGCAGGTCACGCTGGTCCGGCCGCGCATGATCAACGGCTTCGACTACGTCAAGGAACACGGCCTGGCCCTGGCGGCCGCGGGACAGACCTTCGACTACGTCGATTCGACCCTCGTCTCGTCCGCCCTGCTGACGAACTACGCCAAAGTCGTCTGGGTGCTGGGCGAGGAATCCACCGTGGACGAAACCTTCAACTCCGCCGAGCAGACGGCGGCGGCGGCGTACCTGAACGCCGGCGGTCGCCTGCTGGTGTCCGGCGCGGAAATCGGCTGGGATCTGGGGCGCGCGGGGGGGTCCTCGGCGGCGGACGTGAATTTCTTCACGAACGTCCTGCGCGCGGTCTATGCGGCCGACAGCGGCGGCACCGGCAGCGCCACCGGCACGGCCGGGGGCTTCCTGAGCGGCGTCTCCATCGCGTTCAACTTCACGAACCTGCTGCCGCACGTCTACGCGGCGAACTATCCCGACGTGCTGCGCGTCGGCAGCGGCGGCGTCACCGCCGCCGTGTACGGCGCGAGCGCCGCCGGCACCAGCGGGGCCATCGTCCAGTACAGCAATGCCACTTATCGCACCATCGTCATGGGCTTCCCGTTCGAAACCATCACCAACGAGGCCACGCGCGCCACGGTGATGACCAAGGCGATGCAGTTCCTCGGCGATACGGTCGTCCCCGGCGCCATCCGGGTGACGCTGGCGCCAGCGGCCGCCACGAACACGGGGCGGTGGCTCGTCGCCGGAACCACCAATACCAGCGGTAGCGCGCGCACGGGCCTCAATCCGGGCACCTACCAGGTCACCTTTGGCGCCGTGGCCGGCTATATCGCCCCATCCGCAACGTCCGTCGTGGTGTCCGCCGCCACGACCAACGTCTTCACCGCCACCTACTCGTCGGCCGCCGGGTCGCTGACCGTCACCTTGCAGCCGTCCACGGCCGTAGCCGACGGCCGCTGGAGCATCGATGGCGGCGCCATCTGGCGCACGAGCGGTTCCACGCTTTCAGGGCTGACGAACGGGACCTACGTGCTGACGTTCCAGGACGTCGCCAGCCATACGACGCCGGTGGATCAAAGCGTCGTCATCTCGGGCGGCGCGGTATCGAGAACGGGCACCTACGTGGCGCAGGTGGGCGACCTGACGGTGAACCTGAGCCCGGCGGCGGCCGTGGCGGCCGGCGCGCAGTGGAGCGTGGACGGCGGCGCCACCTGGTACAACAGCGGCGCCACGGCGGTCAATCTGCTCGCCGGCCGCCAGTATTATACCTTCAAGCCCGTCTCGGGCTACGTGGTGCCGGACTCCATCTACACCACGGTGATCGCCGGAACCAACGTCACGCGTTCGCCCGCGAGCTACGCGGCGCTGCCCGGATCCATCGCCGTCACGCTGACGCCCGCGGGCGCCGTGGCGGCCGGCGCAGCCTGGAGCCTCGACGGCGGCACCAACTGGAACGACAGCGGGGCAACCGTCCAGGGTCTGTATGTCAAAAACTACGCGATCACGTTCGCCGCCGCGGCTGGCTACGTCGCGCCGGCCGCGACGAACTACGCCCTGGCCGCCGGCGAGGCCGCCGGCCTGAGCGGAACCTATGAGGAAATCCTGCCGGTCGGCGCGGATTGCATCCGGTCGCAGGGCTTCGACAGCCTCGACGTCCACCCGTGGAACTGGAGCGTGGTCTATTTGGACAACAATGGATCGGCAACCAATCTCGACCACGGGTCGGGCGCGGTGGCGGCCACCAATTTGGTGCTGGTCGGAACGAACGCTTTGCGAATTTGGGGAGCCACCAACGGCGCGGCCAATCCGGCCGTCGTGTTCGACAACGTGGACATCTCCGGCTACACGAACGTGACGCTGACGGTACCGTTTGCGGCCAGCGGGCCGGATGCCAACGACGACTTGTATGTGACCGTGAGCTACGACGGCGGCACGACTTGGTCGCCATCCGCCTTTGGTACGCCGATCGCCGATGGCTACAGCACGCTGAAGTTGGACTACAACGTCTTCACGAATGCAGAGCGCCAGCCGCAGGGTACGCCGTACGTGCTGGCCGTAGACGACTCCCGCATCCAAATCAGGGTGCGCGTCGCGTTCTCCAATGCTACCGGTTCGCCTAACGCCGCTGACTACTACTACCTCGACGAAATCCAGTTGAAGGGGCAGGTGGGCACCGCTCCCGTGGTGTCCAGCGCCTTGAAGGTGACGTTGGCGCCGGCCGAGGCGGTCTCCGCCGGTGCGCAGTGGTGCGTGGACGCCGGCACATGGCGCAACAGCGGCACGACGGCGACCGGCCTGACGGCCGGCGCCCATACGGTGTCATTCAGCGCGGTCTCGGGCTGGACCGCGCCGGCCAACTTGGCGACGGCCACCACCAACGGCACGACCAACGCGATTTCCGCGACCTATGCCGCGGTCCCGTCGTCGAACAGTCTCGCCCTGATCGACGAGCCGTTCGACGTGACGCCCGCCGTGCCGGCGGGCTGGACGTTCAGCGGCATCACCACCAACTACCCCGCGACCTATTTCGGCCGGGCGGCGCCCGCGGTCAAGTTCGATTCCACGAACGACACCGTCGTCACGCCGGCCTTCTCCGGCGGCACGAACGTGCAATTCTGGATGCGGGCCGTCACGAGCGCGGGTGTCGGCGAATTCTGGGTTGAGCAAAAGATCGGCGCGAACTGGAGCCTGCTCGGCGTCGTCACCAATCCGTCGAACGTCGGCACGACCTATTCCCTGGCGATGGCCGAAACCGTGGCGCAACTGCGCTTCACCTGGAAGAAGTCCAGCAGCAACATCGCGCTCGACGACGTCATCGTGGAGGGCATGTGGTCTTCCGGCGCGGATTCCGACGGCGACGGCATGAGCGACTACGGCGAGTACGTCGCGGGCACGAATCCCCAAACCAATGCTTCGGTGCTGGCGTTGGCCCCCTACGCCACCAACCAGACGGCGACGGCGAACCTGATTTTCAGCTGGCCCAGCGTGACCGGGCGCGTCTATTCGATCCTGCGCGCGACGAACGCGGCCGGGCCCTACACCCAGCACGTCGGCAACTTGTCCTCTGCCGCCGCGACCATTTCCCACACGAACGCCGCACCGACCGCGCTGGGCACCTACTTCTATGGAATCGGCGTCCAGCGCGGCCCGTAAGGCGATGGCCCGGCATCCGGGAATCCAGCTGTGCGCGATCATCGGCTGCGTCTTCGCGATCTGGCCTGGCCCGGTTTCCGCAGCCCCGCCTCGCGTTTCGCGTCCGGTGTGGTCGCCGGACAACGCGCGGTTGGCGCTGACGGATGCCGGCGGCAACGGGGTCTACGTCTATGATCTGGACCGGCAGCGTTCGGTGCGGCTGACCGACGCGCCCAGCAGCGGCGCCTGGGTCGAATGGTCGCCCGATGGACGCCGCTTGGGATTCAAGCTGTTCGAACCCGCTGCGGGCGACGATCTGCCGCCGCAGATGTCCGCCGTGTATCGGACCGATTTGGAGACCGTGGAGCCCTTGCTTGCCGCGACCCGCCGTGCCGGCGTGCCATCCTTTTCGGACGGAGGGCGCATGGCGTTCACCGTGGGCAACGAGGTCCAGATCGTCGCGGCAGACGGCTCATCGGTTGCCCGCCACGATTTGGGGCACTACGTCAACCTAGCGCGCCTGTCGCCCGACGGACGTCGGCTGGCCTACAACGGCCGGGACGAACAGATCTGGCTCCTGGACGTGGAGTCGGGCGAGCGGGAGCGCCTGACCGACGGCGCCGCCGCCTGTTTCAATCCGGTCTGGTCGCCGGACGGTCAACGTTTGGCCGTGGAGACCATCGCCGGAAATCTCTTTGCGGTGGATGTTGCGTCGCGGCAGGTCTTTCCCTTGGGGGCGGGATCGCAACCGTGCTGGGCCCCCGACGGCCGCCACGTGATCTTCACCCGGACCGTGCTGTCGAAGTACCTGGAGATCGAATCCTCCGATCTGTATTTCGTCCGCTTCGACGGGAAGGGCGAAACGCAGCTGACAGCGGAGACGGGCGACCACGAAGCGGGCGCAAATCTATCCCCCGACGGCTCGCGTCTGGCGTTCGTTTCGCTGAAAACTGGGCGGCTGCACGTCGCGCGGATCGCCGCGGCGAGGAAGTCCGGGGCGGGAGAGGCGGTTCTGTTCCGGATGGGAGATGTTCAAGAAGTGGTTCTTCCCGAAAACGCGGAGGCGGCGCCCGTTGCGGCGCGGCGGCCAAAAGCGGCCAAGCAAGCCGTGCCGCGGGCCATCTGCACCATGCTCGACGTGCCGTATCTCCATCAAGTCTACGACACGCGGGACGACTTCACCAAGAAGCATTCCGCCTGCGGCGCGTCGTCGGCCCTGATGGCCCTCAACTACTCCGAAACCTTGTCCTATTGGGATTGCACATGCGCCAGCCCGTCGTCGCACACGAGCCATTACGGACAATACGTGTCCGAGATCTACACCAACAACGGCGTCGTCTACAATACCCACAACGGCGTCGACACGACCGAATTCGGCGGCTACGGCTACATCACCCAGAACGACTGGGAAGAAACCCGCGGGTGGCTGCGGCAGTACATCCTGAACCACGGCAAGAGCTCGGGAACCGGCGTGGATTGGTCGCCGACCTGGGACGAACTGACGGCCGAAATCAAATCCGGATCCCCGTTCGTGCTGCTGAATCTGCTGACGACTTCCGGACACTACATCACCACGATCGGCTACTACGACAACCAGTACACCGCCATTTTCAACGACCCCTACGGCAACCGCAACACCCCGGGCTATCCCAGCTACGACGGGGCGGGGGCGAAGTACGACTGGCCCGGCTACAACAACGGCTATTCGAATCTCAACGTCGTCGGCTGCTTCATCTATTGCCGCGATTCGATCTGCAACGTGGGCGCCATCCGCGTGACGATCGACGAGCCCGCGCCCATCGGCGCGCAGTGGCGCGTGGACGACGGCGATTGGCTGGACAGCGGCGATCTCGCCACCAACCTCTTTGCGGGCTCGCACGTCGTTTCCTTTGCTCATGTCGCCGGCTGGCGGGAGCCGGCCCGCCTGACGCTGCCGGTCGCCGAAGGGCTGACCAACGCCGTCCGCGCCGCCTACGAGGAGCTCGACGTCGTGCTGTCCGAGGGCTTCAACGCCGCGACCCTGCCGGCCGGATGGACGCTGGCGACCAACGCGCTGGGCACCGGTACGGGCACCGATCCCATCGTCTCGTTCGTCACCTCCAGCACCTACACCAACGCGACGCCCTACGAAGGGACGCACTTCGTCAAATTCAACTCGTGGGATTGCCGCAGCGGGGCGGTCGTACGCCTGAGCAGCCCGGCGTTCGCCACCACGAACGGCGCCGGGGTGGACGTCGAATTCGCCTGGTACCAGCGGTCCCGCACCAACAAATTCGGCGAAGGCGTGACCGTCCAGTGGTCGGCGGACGGCGCGACCTGGAACGATCTGGAGCCGTTTTTCCCGCGCGAAGGACCGCTGGGATGGGAACGGTTCCGGGTGTCCCTGCCGCAGGCCGCCATGGGCGACGATTCCGTCTATGTCGGCTTCGAGTTTTTCTCCAATTACGGCGATAACTGCTACCTCGACGACGTGCAGATCGTCCAGACCGACCAACTGCTGGCGGAGGGCTTCAACGGCGCCGCGCTGCCCGCCGGCTGGTCCACGACCGTCGTGGCCGATCCGGGCACAGATCCGGGACTGACCTTCGTCACCTCCAGCGAGCATGAAACCGCCAGCCCCTTCGAAGGCTACCGCTACGTGGCCTTCAATTCGTGGGATTGCGCCAACGGGGCGGAGCTGCGGTTGGTCGCGCCCGTTCTGTCCACGGTCGGCCGGACGAACGTCGCCGCCCGCTTCGCCTGGTTCCAGGACGTGCGCACGGGCTATGACGGCGAAGGCCTGACCGTGCAATGGTCCACCAACGGGACCGACTGGACCAGCGATTCGACTTTCCATCTCCGGCGGGGCGCGTCCATCGGCTGGACCAACCTGACCGTGATGCTCCCCGCCGGCGCCGAGGAACAAGCGACCCTCTATGTGGGCTTCCTCTTCCACTCCCAATACGGCAACAACTGCTATCTGGACGACGTCCGCATCTGCGCCGCCGCGGACGCCGCGCCGCCCGAGGAAGAACCGTGGGTTCCGTATGCCTACGAAGAGAACTTCGAGAGCGGTTTCGGCATCTGGCAAAACGGGGCGGGGGACGACTTCGATTGGACCCGGCTCAGCGGCCCGACGCCTTCCGAGCAGACCGGTCCGCCCAGCGGCTACGGCGGCAGCGGATACTATCTGTATACGGAAGCCACGGGCACCACGCCCAACAGCAACGCCGTTCTGGAGGCCACGTTCGATTTCACCGAAGCCAGGTCGCCGCGACTCTGGTTCCAGTACCACATGTTCGATTATTCGCTCGCCAACATGGGCACGCTCTCCGTGGACGTCTCCACCAACGGCGGCGCGTCCTGGGTCCTCGGCGTCTGGAGCAAGTCCGGCGCGCAGCAGTGGAAGACCAATTCGATGTGGGGCCAGGCCACCGTCGATCTGGCGCCCTACGGCGGCCGCACCGGCGTCGTCGTGCGGTTCCGCGGCACCACCGGCACCGACTACCGCAGCGACATGGCCATCGACGCCGTCCGCATCCTCGATGCGCCGACCATCGCGTTCCAGGGATTCGAAGGCGCGGCCGGCGACACGTGGGCCTACACCTGCGAGCCGGGCGCGGGCGGGCTGGTCAGCACCGATTCCGTCGCCCGGGTGCGCGACGGCACCTATGCCTGCCGTCTGCGCGGATCGGCTACCGGCACGGCCCATCCCGCCGTCGCGTTCACCCATGTCCCCCTGTATGGCTACACCAACATGGCACTGATCTTCCCCCATGCCGCCACCGGCCTGAACACCGACGTGGATTTCTATCTGGACTACTCCACCAATCGCGGCGTTTCATGGACATCCGCCAAGCTGATCGACGGCAACGTTTCCTGGGGCGATCTGGCCTTCGACGCCTGCGGTCCCTACGAAGAGCGCAATCCGCAGATGGGCAATCCCTGGACTGTTTTCCTGCCCGCCGATGCCATCCAGGTATCCGTCCGCGCCCGCCTACAGGAAAGCGCCGGCGACCGCACGTCCAATGCCGCGTTCCTCGACTCCATCCAGCTCGTCGGTTGTCTCGTCGATCCCGATTTCGACGGCGACTCCGACGGCATGCCCGATCTGTGGGAGGCACAGCGCTTCCCGGAAGGCGTGGCGGCCCAGCCGGATGAAGATTCCGACGCCGACGGTCCCAGCAACTACGCCGAGTGCATCGCCGGCACCGATCCGATGTCCGCAACGTCGGTTCTGGAACTGGCGCCGACCGAGACCGCGATCGCCGCGATCACGAATTTGATCTTCCGCTGGCCCAGCGAAACCGGGCGCGTCTATTCGATCCTGTGCGCCACGAACGCCGCCGGCCCTTATACCCAGCACGTCGGCAACCTCTCCGCCCACGCGCCGACCAACGCCTATACGAACGCCGCCCCCGCCGAACTCGGCACCTTTTTCTACGGCATCGGCGTCCAGCTCGCGCCCTGATTCGCGGCAAAGACATTTGGGCGGGCCCCATGGCCTCGCGCCATGGGGGAGCCAACTTCGCCTCCCACGGCACAAGGCCGTGGGGGGCTTATCCAACGACTTGCGCCGCCGCGCGGGCGGCCATATCCGCGACGAATCCCGTGCCTTTGCCCATGCGCGATTGCTCGTCCAGCGCGCCTTCGCCGGTGATCACCAGATCCGCCCGCCGGATTTTCTCTTCCAGTCCCGCCAGTTCCGCGAAAATCGACGTGCCGGGCCGGAATCTGCCGCCGACAAAGGCCTTCAGGCCGTAGCCCAAACCTCCTGCGGCACCCGCGCCCGGTTCTTGCTCTGCGGCGGAACCGAGCTGCGGCCTGAGCTTTTCAGCCAGACGGGCGAGGCAGTTTTCAGCCTGTGCCAGATCTTCCGGCCGCAAGCCTTTTTGCGGGCCGTAGACCCGCGTGGCGCCGGTGGGACCGAGCAGGGGATTCGCCACGTCCACGGCGACGACGATTTGCTCAAAACCGAGCGGACGCGGCGGGGGTTCCGCCTTCGCCAACCGGTCCAGATCGGTCCAGACCCGGATTTCCGTCCTGGCGCCGTCGCGGAAAATCCAGCCCAAGGCACGCGCCAGGCCGAAGCCGCCGTCGTTCGTCGCGCTGCCGCCCAAGCCGAGGATCATGCGGCGAACGCCGGCTTGTTCGACGTCGCGCAGCACCGCGCCGATGCCGAAGGTATCGAGTTGGAAGGGGTTGTATTTTCCCGGAGACAAACGAGCCAATCCGTTCACCTGCGCGGTTTCGAAGATCGCCGTGCCGGCCTCCGGCGCGGCCCACCATTCTACGCGGCAGGGGCGGCCCGCGGCATCCGTCGTTTCGCAAAGGCGCCGCTCGGCGCCGAGCCGAGCCCCCAGCAGTTCGCCGAATCCTTCGCCGCCGTCGGACATCGGCACGAGTTCAAGAGAATCCTGAGGGCGCACCGCGCTCCAGCCATCGGCGATTGCCGCCGCGGCCCCCGGGGCCGTCAACGTGCCCTTGAACTTGTCCGGTACGATCAAAACGCGCAGCGCCATGGCGATTCCTCACCGCGGATTCGTAGCGCAATTTCCGCACCGGTTCGAGAGCGAATTCCGTCTTTCGCAAAGGCGGGGCGGGGGGCGCGCTGGCCGACGAGGCAACCTTTCCGCCCACGCGCCGACCAACGCCTATGCGAACGCCGCCCCCGCCGAACTCGGCACCTGATTCTACGGCATCGGCGTTCAACTCGCGCCCCGATCCTCCGTCCCCCGCGCTCGGGGACTCGCGACTCGTTGCGCGCGATCAAGTGGACTGGCGGGGCGGCGGGGAGAACTTGTTCTTCGGCAGGAACGCGAAGAGCAAAACGCCGGCGAGGAAGAGGGCGATGGAGGTGACTTGGGCGACGTCGAGGGCGAACCAGGATTGGCGTTCGTCGCCGCGCAGGTATTCGAGGGCGAAACGGACGGGGGGATAGAGCAGGAGGTAGAGCGCGAACACCGCGCCATCCTTCTTGCGGCGGGGATAGGCAAAGACGAGGACGGCCCAGATGACCAAGAGGCAGGCGGATTCGATGATCTGCACGGGGAAGAGGGGCACGCCGGGGAACAGCTTGCCGGGCTCGCAGACGGGGGGATAGGCGAGGCCGCAGAAGGAATCGCCTGCCGGCCGGCCGTAGCAGCAGCCGTTGAGGAAGCAGCCGACGCGTCCGAGGCCGTGGCCGATGGCGAGGGCGGGGATGGCGAAATCGGCCAGATGCCACAGCGGCACGCGGTGGTGGCGCGCAAAAAGGACCAGCACGACGCACGCCAGCAGGAATCCGCCGTAGAAAATGAGCCCGCCTTGGTCGATGCGGACGATTTCGAGGAGGTTGTCGCGGTAATAGGTCCAGTTGGCGAAGACGTAGGCGAGGCGCGAGCCCACGATGCCGCTGGCCATCAGCCAGAAGCCGAGATCGGAGGCGAATCCGGGCGGGCGGTTTTCGTGCCGTCCAAGCCAGGCCCAGGTCAGGAGGCCGGCCATGAACCCCAGCGCGGCCATGATGCCGTAGCTGTAGATTTCCTTGCCGAACACGCTGAACAGGATGGGATGCATCGGGAAAGACCATAGCAGGGCATGGCGGTTAAATCCAGCGCGGAAGTGGAAGAAGAGGGGGCGGCGTGATACAATTCCATGCTATGGAAAAGGCGATCCATCTGATCGGCGAGGTGCTGCGCCACACCTGGGCGGTGCTGGGCGAGATGGCCCCGTGGGTGCTGGGCGGTTTCGCGGTGGCGGGCGTGCTGTCGCTGTGGCTCAACGCACGGGTGGTGCGGGAGCATTTCGGCGGGGGGCGGTTCGGGGCGATCCTGAAGGCGGTGGCGCTGGGCATTCCGCTGCCGGTGTGTTCATGCGGGGTGATCCCGCTGGGGGCGTCGCTGCGCAAGCACGGGGCGGGCAAGGGGCCGACGGCCGCGTTCCTGATGAGCACGCCGCAGACGGGCGTGGACAGCATCGCGGTGACCTTCGGGATGATGGGCGGGCTATTCGCGGTGTTCCGTCCGCTGGCCGCGCTGGTATCGGGCGTGGCATGCGGATTCGCCGTGGAGGCGCTCGGCGGCGACGATCCGTCGACGGCGGCGCTGAAGGAACCCGAGATCGAGGCCGAAACCCGCCCATGGTGGGTGCGGGTCTTCCACAACGGGTTCATCGTGCTGCCGCGTTCGGTGGGCGGGGCGCTGGTGCTGGGCGCGCTGGTCTCGGCGCTGGTCATGGCGCTGGTGCCGGAGAACTATGTCGCCGAAAAGATTTCGAGCCCGTTCCTGCAGATGGTGCTGACGCTGGCGATAGGCATCCCGATGTACATCTGTTCGACGGCGGCCGTGCCGTTTGCGCTGGGGTTGCTGGCGGCCGGGCTGTCGCCGGGCGCGGCGATGGCGTTTCTGGTCGGAGGGCCGGGGGTGAGCGCCTCGACCATCCTCGCCGTCTGGAAGCTGCTGGGCGGCCGCGCGACGGTGGTCTACGTGGCCGTGCTGACCCTGTGCGCGATCGGGTTTGGGCTGCTGGTGCAGGAATGGGTGCCGGCCGGCTGGACGCCGCCGGGCGCCCGGATCGTGGACCAGCACGCGCATGGCGCGGAAGGCTTGCCTTGGATCGTGCACGCGCAGGCCCTGGGCTTGCTGGCGGTCGTGGCCTGGGCGAAATGGGGCCCCCAGCAGAAGGCCGCCGGCGGTCCCTGAACGGCGCGTATTTCTGCCCTTTCCGCGCATTTCGCGCTTTGAAACCTGCCGGCCGGAGGGGTAGGATTCAACCAGAAGCGGGAGGCGCATCATGAATGGAATCCAAGTACGGCATGCGACGGCGGCGGAAGCGCGGAGGTTGGCGGATTTCAACCGGGCGCTGGCGATGGAAACCGAGGGGCTGGAGCTTTCGGAAAGCACGGCGCTGGCGGGCGTGGTCGCGCTGATGGGCCATCCCGAACGGGGATTCCATCTCGTGGCGGAAGTGGACGGCGCGCTCGCGGGGTGCCTGCTCGTCACCTATGAATGGAGCGACTGGCGCAACAAGACGTTCTGGTGGATCTCGAGCTATTACGTGAAGCCGGAACTGCGCGGGCGAGGCGTGTACGACGCGATGGACCGGAAGCTGCAGGAACTGGCGGCCCAGGAGGGCAACGTGTGCGGCCTGCGCACCTACGTCCACAAGAGCTGCAAGGTCCTCCAGGACGTCTGCCGCGACCTCGGCATGGTTGAAAAGGAATACGTCGTTTTCGAAGACATGCTCTGAGGCCGGCGGCTCCGGCGCCGCGGCTTAAAAGAGCGTATAGATGAAGGGGGCCACGGACGTGCCCGTCGCGATCAACAGCGCGAGCAGCAGCAGCAGGATGACCATCGGCAAGATCCACCAGGCTTTGTTGTGCCAGGCGAATTCGCCGAACTCTTTCAGCAGCCGACCCAGATATCCGAGAAATCTCATTTCGCCCTCCTGATCCGCGCCGCGCGGCGCGCCTAGTCCAAAACGTAGTCTTCTTTCCAGTTCTTCTTCTCGTTCCAGACCGGCTGGCTTTTCTTGTCCAGCAGGAACGAGCCCAGCACGAGGTAGTCCATTTCCGTCCGCATGAAGCAGCGGTAGGCATCTTCGGGCGTGCAGACGATGGGCTCGCCGCGCACGTTGAACGAGGTGTTGATGATGACCCCGTAGCCCGTCTTGGCCTCGAAGGCCTTGATCAAATCGTAGTAGCGCTTGTTGGTGTCGGCGCTGACCGTCTGGACGCGGGCGGAATAGTCCACGTGGGTGATGGCGGGGATGTCCGACCGGATCTGGTTGATCCGGTCCCGGATGGGCACGGTTCGGTTTTCTTCCACCCCGAGGCAGCGTTCCTTCTTCACCTGCGCCACCAGCAGCATGTAGGGCGAAGGCCGATCCAGCTCGAAGTAGTCCGAGACCCGTTCCGCGAGGCAGGTGGGCGCGAAGGGCCGGAACGATTCGCGGTACTTGATCTTGAGATTCATGATGGACTGCATCTTGGACGAGCGGGCGTCGCCGACGATCGAGCGGCCGCCCAGCGCGCGGGGGCCGAACTCCATGCGGCCCTGCAGCAAGCCGACCACGTTTTCGGTCGCCATGACCTCGGCGATGGCGGGGGCCCATTCCGCATCGTCCAGCTTGCGGGCGGGATAGCCCTTGGCCTTCAGGAAGGCCTCGATTTGGTCGTCGTCGAACTCGGGGCCCAGATAGGCGCCCTGCATGGAATCCCGCTGGCCGTCGGCGACCCGCGGCTGGCCCTGGATCTGGTGCCAGACCATCAGCGCCGCGCCCAGGGCGCCGCCGGCATCGCCGGCGGCGGGCTGGATCCAGACGTCCTCGAACGGACCTTCGCGCAGGAGCCGGCCGTTGGCCACGCAATTCAGCGCCACGCCGCCCGCCATGCACAGGTATTTTTCGCCGGTCGTCTTCTTGAGGTGGCGGGCCATCCGGAGGACGATGTCTTCCGTGACCACCTGGATCGAGCGCGCCAGGTCCATCTCGCGCTGGCCGATTTCCGTTTCCGCCGTGCGGGCCGGGCCATCGAACAAGTCCGCGAACTTGTCGTTGGTCATGGTCAAGCCGTCGAGATAGCCGAAATAGTCCATGTTCAGCCGGAAGGAGCCGTCGGACTTCAGATCGACGAGATTTTTCCAGATGGCATCGACGTATTTGGGCTCGCCGTAGGGGGCCAGGCCCATGAGCTTGTACTCGCCGGAGTTGACCTTGAAGCCGGTGAAGTAGGTAAAGGCGGAATAGAGCAGTCCGAGCGAATGGGGGAAGCGCAGTTCCCCGAGGATTTCGACGTGGTTGTCCACGCCGTGCGCCATGGCGGTGGTCGCCCATTCGCCCACGCCATCCACGGTCAGGATGGCCGCGCGCGGGAAGGGGGAGGGGAAGAAGGCGCTGGCCGCGTGCGACTCGTGATGCTCGGGGAAGTACATTTTGGGGATCTGGACGACGCCCGCTTTTTCCAGGGCGATCTCGATGTCGAGGGGAATCCAGAGCTTTTGCCGCAGCCAGAGCGGCATCGCCATCAGGTACGATTTCAGGCCCTTGGGCGCGACGCTCATGTAGGTTTCCAGGATCCGGTTGAACTTGGTGATGGGCTTGTCGTAGAACGCCACCGCGTCCAGTTCGCCCGACCGGACGCCGCCTTCGGCGAGGCAGTATTTGACGGCATTCAACGGGAAGCCGGAATCGTGCTTCTTGCGGGTGAACCGCTCCTCTTGGGCGGCGGCGACGATTTTGCCGTCGCGGACGAGGGTGGCCGCGGAATCGTGGTAGAACGCGCTGAGGCCTAGAATGTTCATGAAAATTGCTTTTGGTAGTGGTTGAGTTTGGCGGACGTCTTTTTCGGCGACCAGCAGGTCTCATCGGGACAGGGGAATTGGCGTTTCATGGGGTCCTTGCCCCGGAGCGCCAGGACGGCATGCGCGGGAACGAAGACCAAAAAATAGAACGGCACCAGCAGGAGATGGGTCAGGAGGATCCCCACTCCTTGTCCCAGCCGTTGTCCAAACCGTTCGATGGCCTTGAAGACGCGCGGAGCCCAAAGCCCGCTGATCCCCACCAGCGCGCCCATGCCCCAAACCACGCCGGCCATGACCCGGTGGTGCAGCCCGAAAAAAAGCCCGGCGCCGACCGCGGCCAGGATGCCCGCCTGAATCAAGGCCCGCGGGCCGGTTTTGGGGGCGGGTCGGGCTTCCGGGGACTTGTCCCATGGCCAGACCGTTTCCATCACTCGCGCGGACGTTTTCGCATGCATAGGGGGTTCCATCTGTGGGTTCGGGGGCGTTTCGTCGAATCAGTTGGCGGCGTTCAATCCCGGCGGACGCTGGAGGCGCCGAATGGTCTTGTCCCAGATTTCGTGCTGCAAATCATTGGCGGCGCTTTCCTCCAACCGGTAAGCCTCGTCGACGAGGCGTTGTTCGACGAGGTAGTTCAAGATCGTTTCGGCGGCGATGCGGTGGGCGATTTCGCTGGGATGGGGATCGATGCCGGGAACGGCCTGCATGCGGATGGGGGACGTGCCCTGGAACGCCGGCAACAGATCGAGGCAGGGGACGGCGTGCATGCGGCAGGTTTCGTGAATGGCGT
Source organism: uncultured Verrucomicrobiota bacterium (assembly GCA_964510645.1). Taxonomy (GTDB): domain Bacteria; phylum Verrucomicrobiota; class Kiritimatiellia; order CAIQIC01; family Lenti-01; genus Lenti-01. Next base: position 30,114 of record CAZECJ010000009.1, read on the forward strand.
CGTGCGCGAACTGCATGGGATAGCGGCCGGGCGAGAAGTCGAAGGACAGGAGCGGGAAGACGACCGGGACGAAGGCGATCTGGCGGGCCGCGCACTCGTCGCGGAACCAGGCGATGGCGTTTTGAAAGCGCAGGAGGCCCCCGCCGTTCGGATCGTACAGGTGGCGGTAATAGTTCACGCAGCGCTTGGAAGAACCGGCTGCCCAGAGGCGCGAAGAGATGAACGAAACCATCCGCGAATGGCGCAGGAAGAACGCCTGGAATTTGGATGGAGCCGGCGTCATCCACTCGTCCCGCCATTTCCGGATTTTCAAGGGATGCGTCCAGTCTTCCGCGTCGTTCAGGCAGATCCCGAGAATCACGATGTCCGGATGATGGGACAGGGCCTCCGGCAGCCATTTCCGCTGCTGGAAGGTCGACGTGCCCGCATGGGCGATCTGCGCCACTTCCGCGGGCGGGACGTCGGCGTTGAGATTGAGGAGCCGTTCGAGTTGCGACGCGTAGTTGTCGCCCTTTTGCACGCCGACGCCCGCCGTGAACGAGTCGCCGATCACGGCGATCCGGAGAACGTGGCTGGCGCCGCGCGACCACGGATGCAGCCGATCCGGGGCTTGGTGATAGAAGATGGGGCTTCGATCCGCCGCCGGATCGGTCCGGGAGGCGAGCGGAGAAATGCGCAAAACGAGTTCGCCTCCGAGCAGCACCAGCAACACGGAAAACGCCAGCAACCCGATTTTCTTTGGCAAATGATTCAAGCGCATCGTCCAACCCGCCACAATCGACACGGCGAAAATGTCGCAAAACGACGGGCCAATTGCACGATTATTTCGTTCACGCCGATGGAACGGGCGTATGGAGGCGAGTGCCGTCGGCGATGCGGGCGGGGAGGTCGGTGGGGTTGCGGAGATGGACGGCGCCTTCGATGCGGACGTTTGCCCCGAAATGGATGTCGCCGTCGATTTTCAGCGATTCGCACTGGAGGAGCGAGGGCGAGCCCTTGGCGAAGCGGAGCTCGAAGTCGGCGATGTTCCTGTAGAAACGCGGATCGAGAACGATGTCGGGGGGCGGGGTGAAGCGCCAGGGGTGGAGGGCGACTTGGTGTTCCTCGCCGAGGGTGTAGAGGTCGGAGCGGATGGCGAGCAGGTCGTTGGTGGTTTTGACGGGCGCGAAACGGAAACGGGGCACGACGAGGGCGGCGGCGTTTGCGAAGCAGGAAATGGCGGCGCCCATGGCGGCTTCGAGCTGGACCACGGCGGGGGAATCGGCGCGCACGGGATCGACGGTTTTACGGTTGACGATGAGCGGCAGCTCCGGCAGGCCGTCGCAGGCGCGCAGCATGTCGCGCAAGGCTTCGAGGTCGAGCCAGAGGTTGTTGGTGTTGAACAGGTCGTATTTCTCGACGTTTTGGAAATCGGCGGTTTCGCCGGCGGGGCATTGGGCGGATTCGCGCAGGAGCAGGCGCCCGGTTGCGCGGGCGCGGGCAAGGTGGCCGCCTTTGCGGTCGCTTTCGGTGCGGGCGGTCACTTCCATCAGGAAAGGGATGCGATGGACGGCGACGTGGGCAAGGATCCCCATGTGCAGGAGGGCGCCGAGATTGTCCGCGTTGGAGACGAAGGCATAGCGGAAGCCGCCGGCGAGGAGCCGGTCGAGCAGTCCCGTGGTCTGGAGGGCGTGGTAGATGTCGGCGTGGCCGGGCGGACACCATTCGAGGGCGGGCTGGGCCGGCCAGCGCACGGGCGCGCCGGTGGCGAGATCGAGCTTGGGCACGCGATGCTGGCAAAACGACAGCGGCAGGTCGCCGGCGTTGGCAAACTCGGGATGTCGCTCGGCCAAGGCGGCGAGGGAATCGGCCTCGGTGGAAAAACTGTTCATCAGCAGCAAGGGGAGCGGCGCGCGGCAACGGCGGCGGAGGAATTCGACCTGCCGGACGATGACGTCGAGGAACGACAGGCCGTTTTTGGCGATGATGAGGGATTTGGCGCGGTCGAGGCCCATGCTGGTGCCGAGGCCGCCGTTGAGCTTGATGAGGACGGTGCGGGCGATGGCCGCTTCGCCGGCGGGATTCAACACGTCGAGTTCCTCGAGCCGGGGCAGAGGTCCGATGGGAGCGAGCGAATCACCGGGAATGACGCCTAGATCGCCGGAAGTCCACCGCCGCACGTTCCGGAGAAACGCCTCGGCGACCAGCGGCGGGACGCCATCGGCAGCCATCCGTCCGCGAATGTCGGCTTCGATGGGGCCGGGATTCATGCGCAAAACGGCGTGGGTTATTCCGCTTGGGCGGGCAAGTGCGCCTGGATGGCATCACGCAGCTGCGCGATCTTTTGGTCGCGCTCCGCGAGGAGCGTCTGGTGCACGCGGAATACTTCGGAGCCCCACCGCTGGCGCGACAGGGCCAGCAAAGGATCCACGGGCAGATAGGCGGCGACGCCGGGATGCAGTTCGCTCAGCGCGTAAGTGGCGGTGCCGCCGACGAACAGGACGGACACCTTGTCGCCCTCGATGCCGGCCACCTCGGCGTTTTGCCGCAAGATCTGGCCATCGGGACCGGGGAGAACCGGGAAGACGATTTTGCGGCCCTGGACTCCCTGTCCGGGGGCGACGTCGGTGATGATGGGCGCGACGGGCAGTCCGTTCTTGGCGGCTTGGACCAGCTTGCCCATGTGGGCGCGCAGCAGTTTGCTCCGGTCGTCGGCGCTGTTCTCGAGCAGGCGCTGGCGGGTGCTGCCCAACTCGCGCGCGAGGGCTTCGGTTTCGTCGATGGCCGCCAGCGCGGCCAGGGCCAGCGCATCGACATCGGGCATTTTCACTTCGGAGATCTGCTTTTTCAGGCGGTCGATTTCGGCGTCCTGCGCCATCGCCATGGCCTGGGCCTGTTGGAGGGCGTCGTTCAGGGGCGCGAGTTCGGCCACCTGCTTTTCCAGATTCTGCGCGCGGGACCACAGGAAAAGATTGATGGCGAACAGCAGCGCGATGGCCAGCACCGTGGCGGCCGCGACGGCGATCTTTTGATAGCGGCGGGATTTGGGCAGCTCGGGAATCTGCAGGGGATTCCCGCAGTCGGGACACTTGACGATGAATCCGGCACCGCCCTCGTCGACTTCGAGGTTGTGGCCGCATTCCGGACAATCAAAGTTGATCAACGCCATGCTTGCCTTCTTTTCTGCGCGGGGAAAAACCCTGCAACTCCATCAATATATGAGGTCGGAAGGCCCATCGCAAGCACTTTGGGCCGCGCGCCGGGCGCCGCGGAAATCCGTTGCGCGGCGGGAGGCGGACAGGTATCGTGCCGACATCATGAAAAAACGCCAAGCCATCGTGAAGCGGAACACGCGCGAGACGCAGATCCGCGCGGAACTGGACGTGGATGGGAGCGGGAGCTACGAGATCGAGACCGGGCTGCCGTTTTTCAACCACATGCTCGAGCTGTTCGCGAAGCACTCGTTGTTCGATCTGACGCTGAAGGCGACGGGCGATCTGGCGGTGGACCACCACCACACGGTGGAAGACGTGGGCCTCGCGCTGGGCGACGCCCTGAACCAGGCGCTGGGCGACCGCAAGGGCATCGAGCGCTACGGCTTCAGCCTGATGCCGATGGACGAAACGCTCACCCGCGTGGCGCTGGATCTGGGCGGCCGCCCCTATCTCGTGCTGGACATGGCGAACAAGAAGAAGAAAATCCTCGATTTCGAGTTGGCCCTGCTGGGCGAATTCCTGCGGGCGTTTACTACGCAGGCGCGGATGAACCTGCACGTCCGCCAGTTCTACGGAACGGATGGGCATCATGCCTGGGAGTCCGTGTTCAAGGGCTTGGCGCGCGCGCTGAAGGCGGCCTGCCGCCGCGATCCGCGCGTGAAGGGCGTGCCCTCGAGCAAGGGCATTCTTTGATCCGCCGCGCGCGGAATCCTTCACATCGGCGAGGAACGGGACGAAAACCATGATTGGCGTGATCGACTATGGCATGGGCAATCTCGGGAGCGTGGCGAATGCGCTGGCGTTTCTGGGCGCTTCGGCGCGCGTCCTGAAGGGGCCGGACGAGATGGCGGATTGCCGGGCGCTGATTTTGCCCGGGGTCGGCGCATTTGGAGATTGCATGGCGAATCTGCGGCAATGGGGCTACGTGGATCCGCTCCGGGAATGGATGGCGGCCGACCGGCCGCTGCTGGGCATTTGCCTGGGCTTGCAGATGCTGTGCGAATCCAGCGAGGAATCGCCGGGCGTCGAAGGCTTCGGCGCCGTGCCGTCGCCCGTGGTGAAATTCGCGGGCGGCGCGGGGCTGAAAGTGCCGCAGATCGGCTGGAACCGGGTGCGGCGGGCGCCGGGGCGGGAAGAATGCCCGCTGTTTCGGGGCATTCCGGATGGAACGTATTTCTATTTCGTGCACTCGTTCTACCTGCCGGGCGCGGCGGGGTGGGATGCGGGGCTGACGGAATACGGCGTGGAATACGCCTCCGCCGTCTGGCGCGGCCGGACGGCGGCGGTACAGTTCCACCCGGAGAAAAGCCAGCAGGCCGGCCTGCGGATGCTGAAGAACTTCGTCGAGTGGAGCCAGGAGTAGCCATGGGCGAATTCACGATCTTGCCGGCGGTGGACCTGAAGGGCGGCCAATGCGTGCGCCTGCGCCAGGGGCGCGCGGACGATGCGACGGTCTACGGGAACGACCCGGCGGCGCAGGCCCGCGACTGGGCGCGGCAGGGCGCGACGTGGCTGCACGTGGTGGATCTCGACGGCGCGTTTCAAGGCCGGTCAGCCCATCTGGACGTGATCGGCGCGATGGCGCAGGCCGCTGGAATTCCCGTGGAATGCGGCGGCGGCCTGCGGACGGACGCGGACATCGACGCGTTGCTGGCGCGCGGCGTGAGCCGCGCGATCCTCGGCACGCGCGCGCTGGAACGGGCGGACGAGCTGGCGGCGCTGGCGAAGAAATACGGCGAGCGGTTGGCCGTGGGCATCGACGCGCGCGACGGCTTCGTGCAAGTGAAGGGCTGGACGGAAACCTCGCGCACGACGGCCGTGGAATTGGCGCGGCGCGCGGCCGCCGCCGGCGTGAAAACCATCATCTATACCGACACGGCGACCGACGGCATGCTGCGCGGACCGAATTTCGCCGGCAATGCGGAGCTCTGCGACGCCGTGGACGCAGCCTGCCGGGTGATCGCGTCGGGCGGCATCACGACGGCCGCCGACGTGACGCGCTTGCGGGCGCTGGGCAAGGCGAATCTGGCGGGGGCGATCGTGGGCAAGGCGCTCTACGAAGGTCGGACGACGCTGGCCGAACTGCTGGCCGCCGCCCGGGCCTAGAACAAGTCGGCGAAGGCCAGCGCGATGACTTGCGTGCCCGCGTCATTGGGGTGCAGCCCGTCGTCTTGCATGAGGCTGCGGTCGGTGACGGAGATGCCGTCCAAGGGATCGGCCGTTTCTCTGAATTCGATCTCCAGATCCACGCACGGCACCCGCAACTCCTCCGCCAAAGCCCGGATGCCGAGGTTGAGCGCGCGGGTGCCTTCGGCGAAGACTTCGTGGCTGCCGAAGGGAATGGGATACGTGGCCAGCGCGGGAACGACGTGGTTTTGCCGGCAGATTTCGACCATTTCCCGCAGGGATCTCACGGCGCCAGTGCTTCCTTTGCCGTGGATGATATCATTGACGCCATAGAGGATGAGCATGAAGGCGGGCCGGTTCTGGCTGATTACCGCCTGCGTGCGTTCCACGCTCTCGCTGGCCATCGTGCCGTGGATGCCGGCGTTGACCGCGGTCTTGCCGATCAGGCCCGCCAGACGGGCCGGATAGGGGGCGCAGGAGCACATGTTGCCCATCGTGATGCTGTCGCCAAAAGCGGCGACGACGTTCAGATCGTTGTTGCCCGGATCGCTGTTGGATAGGCCGCTATCGCCGCCGCCGCCGCACCCAGCCAGCCAACCGGCCAGCAGCCAGGGGAGCCGGCGATGGATCCGGAAGAAAGACCTGCCCCAGCGCATGGCCGTTCAGCCTTAGAACAGATCGGCGCAAGCCAGCGCCATGATTTGCGTGCCGGCGTCGTTGGGATGCAGTCCGTCGGGACCCATGAGATTGGGATCGGTCATGGGCCATTCCGGGAAAAGCGGGTCGGAACCGGATGAAAATTCCTGTTCGAGATCGACGCATTTGATGCCTTCCGCCGAGGCGAGTTGCCGAATGCTTTTGTTGAGCGCAATCACGTTGCCGGCGAAAAGCTGGTGTCCCAAAATAGGCCGCGGATACGTCAGGAGAACCGGCACCACGTTGTTCTGCTTGCAGATGAACACCATCCGGCTCAGGGCGCCCACGGTGCCGCCGGCATTGGCGCCGTGGATGACATCGTTGACGCCGTAGAGAATGAACATGAAGGCGGGATGGTACTTGTCGATGGCCTCTTGGGTCCGGCCGACGTTGTCGCTTGCGGTGCTGCCGCCGACGCCGGTGTTGTAGACGACTTTGCCGATCAGGCCGGAAAGCCGGGCGGGATAAGGCGTGCAACTGCATTCGCTGCCTTGGGTAATGCTGTCGCCGAAGGCCACGACGACGTTGAGATCGTTGGCGCCGGGATTGTTGTTTTCCAGCGCGCTATCGCCCGATCCGCATCCCGCCAGCAAGCCCATGACCAAGAGCGCGGTTCCCGTTGAACCCGAAAGCTTGAAACGTCGAATGCTCATCGAACCGCCTCCTTGGATATCTTCATATCTTCTTGAAGCGTACGAAAATGGAGATGAATGTCTAGCGCGAAATCATGGAATTCGCATTCCAGAGAAGCTAAAACAAGTCGGCGAAGGCCATCGCGATGATCTGCGTGCCGGCGTCGTTGGGGTGGAGGCCGTCGGCCTCGTGGAGATCGGCCAAGGGATCGAATTCGGCTTGCAGATCCACGCATTCGAGACCCAATTCGAGGGCGAGGGCCCGGATGCGGCCGTTGAGGTGGAGCACGCGCGGCGCATAGGCCGCATGGTCGCCGATCGGCTCCGGATAGGTGGCCAACACGGGCACCACGTGGTTGTTCCGGCAAATCGCGACCATGGATTGGATGGCTTCGACGATGGTGCCGGCCTGGACGCCGTGGGTGATGTCGTTGTGTCCATAGAGGATCAACAGGAACCCCGGGTGAAACCGGTCGATGACCGCTTGGGTGCGCTCGATGTTGTCCGTGGCCAAGCTCCCCGTCGCGCCGGCGTTGTAGACGGTCTTGTCGGTCTGTTCTTGCAGCCGGGCGGGATAGGGCGTGCATTCGCATTGATTGCCCTGCGTGATGCTGTCGCCGAAGGCCGCGACGACGTCTTCGTCGTTGTCGCCGGGATCGTTGTTTTGGAGGCCGGTGGAAGGGCCTCCGCCTCCGCAGCCGGACCCCATGGCGATGCCCACGATGCACAACAGAAATCGGATTTGCTTGCGGTTCATTCAGACGCTCCTCGGGACTGTCGCTGGCAGAGTAGCGTTTTTCCGAAGATTGGCCAGCGCAGAAATCGGCGCATGGTTTATGCGACGGAAAATAGTGGCGCGCGGGGGAGGCGGAGTGTTAAATGGCCGCCGTCATGAACTACGACGGATCTTGGGTTGAAGTGGATTTGAAGAAGCTGTGCGGCAATGCGGAGGCTATCCGGTCCTCGCTGGGCGGCGCGGAGTTGATGGTCGTCATCAAGTCCGATGCCTATGGGCACGGCCTGGAGGCCGTCGCGGCCGCGCTGGGCCGCGCGGGCGTGGCGCGCTTCGCGGTGGCCTACGCCGCGGAAGCGTCGGCGGTGCGCGCGGCCGCGCCGGAAGCCAAACTGGTGCTGGTGCTGGGCGCGGCGCGGCCCGCGGACGTGTCGAAGATGTTGCGCGACCGGATTTCGCCCGTCGTCGTGTCGGCGGAGCATGCGTGCGCGCTGTCGGATGCGGCGGTGGCCGCCGGCGGCCGGCTGGGCGTGCACGTGAAGTTGGATACCGGCATGGGCCGGTTGGGCTTCGTCTGCCCGGCCGAAATCGAGCAGGCCGCCGGCGTCGCGCGCCTGCCGGGGCTGGAAGTCCAGGGCGTTTGCACCCATTTCGCGATGGTGGAGCCGGAGAAGAAACCCACGGCCGCCAAGAGCCAGTCCGAAAAATTCCGCCAGGCGGTGCCGATCATCGAGGCGGCGGCGGGCCGCCGCCTGTTCCGCCACATGTCCAGCAGCCGCGCGGCGCTGCTCCTGCCGGAGTGCGACCACGACGCGGTGCGCGTGGGCATTTCGCTGTACGGCTATGGCGCGGCGGAAAAGGACAAGCGGTTTGCGACGGTCCCCGTGCTGAGCTGGAAGTCGCGCGTCATGCAGGTCAAGAAAGTCCCCGCCGGTTTCGCCGTGGGCTATTACGGCAGCTACAAAACGGTCGCGCCGACGGAACTGGCCACCATCAGCTGCGGCTATGCGGACGGCTACCAGCGGCATCTGGGCAACAAGGGCCACGTGCTGATCGGCGGCAAGCGCCGGCCCGTGGTCGGCCGCGTCAGCATGAACTGGATCAGCGCCGATCTCGGCCCCGACAGCGGCGTCCAGGCCGGCGACGAAGTCGTGCTGATCGGCGCGCAAGCCGGCGAAGCCATCTGGGCCGACGAACTGGCCAAGCACTGCGGCACCATCGCCTACGAAATCCTGACGGGCATTTCGCGCCAGATCGAACGGCGCTACCTCGGGGTATGAGAACGGAAAAACCCATGAAAATCTTGATTGCCTCCCGCAACGCACACAAAATCCAGGAAATCCGCGAAATCTTCGATCTGCCCGGCGTGGAATGGGTGTCCACGGCGGCCTTTCCGGATTTGCGCGACGTGGTGGAAGACGGCGACACCTTCGAGGCCAATGCCATCAAGAAGGCGACCGAGCTGGCCCGCGCGACGGGCCTGTGGGCGCTGGCCGACGATTCGGGCCTCGAGGTGTCCGCGTTGGGCAACGCGCCCGGCGTCTATTCCGCGCGCTATGCCGGCGAGCCGTGCAACCACGCGAACAACAACGCCAAGCTGCTGCGCGAGCTGGAAGGGAAAACGGACCGCTCCGCGCGTTTCCGCTGCGTGGCCGCCCTGAGCGATCCGACGGGCCGCGCCGAAACGGTGTCCGGTACCTGTCCGGGCCAGATCATCGGAAAACTGCGCGGCGCGCAGGGCTTTGGCTACGATCCGCTGTTCGTGCCCGACGGCTTCGAACAGACCTTCGCCGAAATGGGCAACGAGCAGAAGAACCAGCTCAGCCACCGCGGGCGGGCAATGACGCTGGCCAAGGAAAAATGGGGCGCCCTGATCGCCGCCAATGCGGCGGGATTCCCGCCGCTTGGATGAAGCGGGGAAGCCTCGGCGAATAATCGGCGGCTGGAAGCCGCCGGTCCTTTTGGATCCTACGGGAAGGGCGGCATCCTGCCGCCCAGCCTTGGATGGAGAATCGAAAATTTCCGGTCCTTCTTGGATCCAAAGGGAAGGGCGGCATCTTGCCGCCCCGCAGTTCGTCGCCTCCCGGATGCGAGGCGTGAACCCTCCCGGCTAATTCAGCGCGCCCGAACGGAGCAACGCTAGGATCAGGGCCAAGTTCGCGGCGTTGAACAGCGCGTGCATCGCCATGGGGACGAGGATCGTGCCGGTCCGGGCGTAGGCCAGCGACAGCGCCACAGACAGAACGGCCAGCCCCGGAAAACTGCCGGCGTCGCCATGCAGCGCGGCGAACCCGAGCGCCACCAGCCCCAGGCCGATCGCCGCGCCGAAGCGCCGCACCAGCAGCGGCAGGAGGATGCCGCGAAACAACGCTTCTTCCGCGATCGGCGCCACGACGACCGCAAAGACGACGAATGCCGCGCGGCGCAGAGGATCGTCGGTTTCGAGGAACAGATGGATGGCCGCCTGGAAATCCGGGGCGTGGCCCAGCGCGGTCAGCAGGATCTGCCACGAGAAGGAAACGAACCAGAGCACCGGCAGGACGGCCAGCCACCGCAGGGCGGCCTGCGATAAAACGGCGCGCGCCGGGGCGGGGGCGCCGAAGGGCCGCGCCTTGGCGCGCATCCGCCAGCCGACGGCGGCGACCAGCACGCCTTGGAACGCCAGTATGTCCAGGCCCGTCGAGACGGGGAGCAAGCGCCGGACGAGCTGCGCGCCGGACAGCGCCAGCAGGATGAACAGCAAATCCCGCCCGCGCCACGGGTTGGCGGCGGCGAGCTGGTCCAGCACGGTTTTCCACGGCGTGGAAAAATCGCGGGGACGCAGCGCCAGATGCGCCAGCGCGGCGACACCCGCCACCAGCAGTAGCGCCAGCGCGGCGGCGACGGGCAGCAGGGGCCGAAGCGTGTCGAGCGGGGGCATCAAGTGCCGGCGGAATCGAAGGTCTCGCGGATCGAGTAGATGCGCTTGTCCTGCGATTCATGGTAGGTGCGGATCTGGACTTCCGCGAGCAGCCCCATGGAAATAAACTGCATGCAGAACGCCAGCAGCATGAACGGGGTGATGACCCAGAACGGCCGCTTCACGAGATAGAGATGCCCCGCGCCGCCGAGCCCGAACAGCCGGTCGAGCGCCACCACCAGCAGCATCAGCACCGCTGCGCCGCCGAACAGAAAGGCGATCTTGCCGAACAGCTGCATGGGCCCGCCCGTGAACCGCAGCAGGAACTTGACCGTGAACAAATCGAGGATGACGCGGAACGTGCGTCCGATGCCGTATTTGGACACGCCGGCCACGCGCGGATGGTGCGTGACGACGACCTCGGAGGTCTCGCCGCCGACCCACGAGCACAGCGCCGGGATGAACCGGTGCATTTCGCCGTAAAGCCGGACGCCTTGCAGCACGTCGCGGCGATAGGCCTTCAGCGTGCAGCCGTAGTCGTGCAGATGCACGCCGGTGATGTAGGAAATCAGGCCGTTGGCCAGCATCGACGGCAAACGTCGGTTGAGGAACGGATCCTTGCGGTCCTTGCGCCAGCCGGACACGACCGCATAATCGTTCTTTTCCATCTCCGCAAGAAGCATCGGAATGTCGGCCGGATCGTTCTGCAGATCCGCGTCGAGCGTCACGATCACGTCGTTTTTCGCGGCATCGATGCCGGCCGACATCGCGGCGGTCTGGCCGAAATTGCGGCGGAAGCGGATCAGGCGGAAATGGGGGAAGCGGGCGGCGGCCGCTTTCAGGCGCTCCCAGGTGGCATCGCGGGAACCGTCGTCCACGAGGAGGATTTCGTAGGCGCGCCCGATGCCGGACAGCGCCGCGTGGAGCTTCTCCGCCAAGGCGGCGACGTTGGCTTCCTCGTTGAAGACGGGAATGACGACCGAGACGCTGGAAGAAGATGTTGTCATGGGCGCAGTATGGCCCAAGGCCGGCCGCAATTCAAGCGGGGTTTCGAAGACGCGCTCAGCGGTGCCGCGGGAGGGCCGGATAGGTATTGATGCGATGACTGATGACGCCGATCGGCCTTATCCGCCGAAAACCATCGGATCGAGATTAGTAATGAACATGTTCGTGGTCATTCCGCTAAATATGCTATGAATACTCAGAGGTGCACCAATGAACGGACGTAAAACGGCGGTTGCTTGCGGGGTGCTGATGCTGATGCTTGCGCTCGCATGCCGTGCGGATGATCGCCTGAATGATGGCGAGGACCTGCGCCAGGTCGTGGCGAACAACATTCATGTCGGCGATGGCCTCAGCATGAAGGCCATCATGGAGCCGGGAACCAACGCCGTTCCCTATATAATCCCATATCTTGAGGATAGCGATGCCGCGACGCGCGAGAGTGCCGCCATTCTTCTCGGATGCCTAGGGGATGCCCGTGCGATTCCGCCCTTGGTGAAAGCCCTGATGGATCAGGACCGCAACGTGAGGCGCCGGTCGATCGTGGCTCTGGACAAGATCACAACGGCCGGCCCGGTTCGGATCGACGAGGCGGAAATGGCTGGATTGGTTCAATGCGCGAGGGGTGTCGATGATCAAGCGCATCTAGCTATCATGATCCTGGGGAGGGTGGCCGGTCCTGAATACATACCCATCGTGAAAGAGATATTCGAGGGCGCGACAAGTCAAGTGGCCGCAGGTGGGGGCATGGCCGTCATTGGCAATCGGAAAACGGATGCGTGCTTAAAAGCGTTGGCGCGACTTGGCGATCTGGAAGCGCGAAATCGGGTCCGGCTGCTGCTCCAGAGTCAGTCTGCCGGGGATCGAGCGCAGGGCATTGAAATTGTGTCGTATGTCGGCAAGGCGATGACGGATGAATTGATTCCGTTGCTGACCGACCAACGAGATGCCGCGGACATCTCGCCCTCTATGGCTGGGGATTACTTCCTGCGGGTTTGCGATTTGGCAGCGGATGCCATCCGCGAGGTTTATCCCGTTGAAATGGAGAGCCAGAAGCGTACTCGCTATGCAGACGATGATTTGCAGGCCCTTCAGAAACGCCTGACGGCCCATTGTCAAGTTAACGACAAAATGGATGCGAGATACTTGGCCTTGCGTTCGTATTGGAGCGATGGCGTCGTGCGTGCGCGCGTCCACGATGTTAAATCTGTGAGAAAAGCGATAAAGATTGTTGACGGGGAAATTGTCGCGGATGTGCTTTCGTATGGCAGGCTGGCAACCGTTCGGCCGATCGACATCCAGTGGCGGAAGTCAGATTCTTTCAAATTGCCCGACCCATTTTATATTTACCAAGAAGGCGCATCGCCGAGTTTGCACGACGCCCGCATGGAAAAGGACGGGGAGTACGTCATGTTTCTCAAAGAAGAGGCCGTGCCGGAAATAGCCACATCCGGTATGGAGACGGATCCGATTATGCCTACCAGCCATTACTACTCCATCGTGGAGATGCGATGGGGGTGTATTCCCGTGAGCGACACGGGCAACGTAGCCAGAATCAAAGCTCATTTTCGGCCGGAAAAGTAAGTCGGGACAAGCGGGCGATGGCCGTCTTGCGTGGCTGCGCGCACATTCCGCCTGCGTACTCCGGCGAATACCGTGTTGCGATGTAGGCGTTTTTCGGCCGCTGGAGCGGGGTTTGTTTTGACAGGGGGTTTCGGGGAGTGCTACAACCAAGGGCCATGTGGGCGGTCTGCGGGCGCCCGGCGAGGAGTCATCCATGGCGAAAGTCGTTCTCGAAAGCGTATATAAGATTTATCCCGGCGACGTGACGGCGGTGCACGACGCGAGCCTGGAGATCCAGGATCAGGAGTTCGTGGTGCTGGTCGGGCCTTCGGGCTGCGGCAAGTCCACCACGCTGCGCATGGTCGCGGGCCTCGAAGACATCAGCCAGGGCTCCATTTTCATCGACGGCAAGAAGGTCAACGACATCCCGCCCAAGGACCGCGACATCGCGATGGTGTTCCAGAACTACGCGCTCTATCCCCACATGAGCGTCTACAACAACATGGCCTTCGGCCTGAAGCTCCGGAAATACCCCAAGGCCGAGATCCACAAGCGCGTGATGGAAGCCGCCGAAATCCTCGGCATCGTGGATTATCTCGAGCGCAAGCCCAAGGCCCTGTCCGGCGGGCAGCGCCAGCGCGTGGCCGTCGGCCGCGCCATCGTCCGCAAGCCCAAGGCGTTCCTGTTCGACGAGCCGCTGTCGAACCTCGACGCGAAGATGCGCGTGCAGATGCGCGCCGAGATCAGCAAGCTGCACAACCGGCTCAAGAGCACGATGATCTACGTGACCCACGACCAGATCGAGGCCATGACGATGGGCGACCGCATCGTCGTCATGAAGGACGGCTGGATCCAGCAGGTGGACACGCCGCTCAACATCTACAACCATCCCGCCAACCAGTTCGTCGCCGGCTTCATCGGCAGCCCGCCCATGAATTTCTTCAAGGGCAAGATCGTCCGCAAGGGCGGCGCGGTCTGGTTCGACGAAGGCAAATTCAGCGTCGCGCTCGCCGGCAAGGCGGCCGAAAAGCTGGCCGCGTTCGACGGGCAAGCCGTCGCGATGGGCATCCGGCCCGAGAACGTCGACGAGCGGTCCGCGCGGCCCGACGCGGATCCGGCGCACGTCGTGAAGGCCTCGGTCGAGGTCGTCGAAATGATGGGCTCCGAAGTCTATCTCTACGCCAGCACGGGCCAGACGAACTTCACCGCCCGCGTGGATTCCTCCTGCCGCAAGCAGATCGGCGACGCCGTCGAGGTCGTCCTGAACATGGACAAGGTGCATTTCTTCGGCGGCGCCGACGAAAAGGCCCTGCTGTAGGAGCCGCTCCGCATGACCTTGGCCATCAGCGAACTGCTTCAGACCGCGGCCGTGGCCGTCGTGGCGTACGTCCTGATCACCGCCTTGGCGCTGTTCTGCAAGGCGGAATCCGCCACCTGGGAAAAGCCGGACGCCGGATCCGCGCCATGAAACTCGGGGTCAACGTCGACCACGTCGCCACGCTCCGGCAGGCGCGCGGCACGATCTATCCCTCGCCGCTCGAAGCCGCCGTCCTCTGCGAGAAGGGCGGGGCGGACGGCATCACCATCCATCTGCGCGAAGACCGCCGCCATATCCAGGACGCCGATCTGTTCGCCTTCCGCCAGGCCCTGAAGGTTCCGTTGAATCTCGAAATGGCCAACAGCCCCGAGATCGTGGAGATCGCCGTCGCGGCGAAACCCGATGAAGTCTGCCTCGTGCCCGAACGCCGGCAGGAACTCACCACCGAAGGCGGACTCGACGCGGCTGGCCAGTTCGCCGCGCTGAAGCCCACCGTCGCGCGGTTGAAGGCGGCCGGCATCGTCGTCAGCCTGTTCATCGAACCGTCCGTCCGGCAACTCGACGCCGCCGTCGCGCTGGGCGCGCCCGTCGTCGAACTGCACACGGGCAAATACTGCGACGTGGCCGGTGTGGCGCGCGCCGCGGAACTCCAGCGCCTGGTCGAAGCCGCGCAACATGGCTCACGGGCCGGCTTGCGGATCAACGCCGGCCATGGGCTCAACTATGAGAATTTGCCGGCCTTTTTGGCGGCCGTCCCGCATCTGGACACCCTGAACATCGGCCACAGCATCGTGGCCCGCGCCGTCCTGGTCGGCATGGAACAGGCCGTGCGCGAAATGAAGGGCCTGCTCGCATGAAATTCGTCGCCTCGGAATCGATCCGAAAGGCCGAGACCAAGGCGATCGCGCAGAACAGCCTGCTGGCGCTGGGCATGATGGAGCGGGCGGGCCGGGGCTTGGCCCGGGCCATCCATGAAATCGCTGCGCAAATGGGACGTCCCGCTTCCGCCGTGCGCCTGCTGGCCGGGCCCGGCAACAACGGCGGCGACGCCTTCGTGGCGGCCATGGTGCTCCGCGATCTCGGCCTGTTGCCCGAAGTATGGCTCACCTGTCCGAAAGAGAAACTGCGCGGCCCGGCCAAAATCTGGTTCGAGGCCATGGCCAAGGAACCGATTTCTTGGCGCGAAATGGTGGGGGACCGAATGTGGCAGAAAGAGGCCGAAGCCACGCTTTCGCCCCCGATCATGGTGGACGCCTTGCTGGGAACGGGCGCGCGCGGCGAGCCGCTGGGCGACGTCCGCCGGGCGGTCGAGTATCTGAAGAAGAAAAAAACGTATTCGCTCATCGTTTCCGCCGACCTGCCCACCGGGATGGATGCCGACACCGGCGCGATGGCCCAGTGCGCGGTGCCGGCCGACTTCACGGTGGCCATGTGCGTGCCCAAGGTCGGCATGACGCTTCCGGCGGCGATGGAGGCGATGGGAGCCCTGCGGTTGATCTCGATCGGCATTCCGCGCGAATTCGTGGAAGACATGCCCGACGCCCGACCCGACTTGCAGCTGATTTCCGCCGCGGACGTGCGCAGAAGCCTGCCGGCGCGCCCGCGCGATTCCCACAAGGGCACCTATGGCTCGGCGCTGCTGATGGGCGGCTCGGCGCGGTATCCCGGCGCCATCGTGCTGGCGGCCGAAGGCGCGGTCCGTTCCGGCGCGGGCCTGGTCCGCGTCGCCACCGTGGAAAGCGCCGCGGCCTCGCTCGTGGCGCGCGTTCCGGAAGCGATCGCGGAAGTCCGCCTCGGCCCGGAAGCCGATTTGAAGGGCGCCGATTCCATCTTGGTCGGCCCCGGCCTCGGACGCGATCCCGAGGCCCGGCGCCTCGTGGCCAAGTTGCTGCATGAAACGCCGTGTCCGCTCGTCATCGACGCCGATGCGATCGCCGTAATGGAAGGCAAGCCGGAAGCGGTGCGCACCTGCGCGCAGCCGGTCATCCTGACGCCGCACCCCGGCGAACTCGCCTTGCTGCTGGGCACGGATGCGGCGAGCATCCAGCAGGACCGGATGGCGGCCGTCCGGGAAGCGGCCGAGCGCACCGGGGCGATCGTCGTGCTCAAAGGCGCCGGCACTTTGGTGGCGCAAACGGGAAAACCGGTTTGGATCAACCTCAATGGCAATCCCGGGATGGCCTGCGGCGGCAGCGGGGACGTGCTCGGCGGCTTGCTCGCCGGCTTGCTCGCCCAGAAGATTCCGCCGTTCGAGGCCGCCTGCGCGGCCGTTTGGCTGCACGGCACCGCCGGCGATCTCGCCGCGCTGCGCGTGACCCAGGCCGCCCTGCGCGCCGGCGACATCGTCCTCGCGCTCCCGGACGCCTTCCGCCGCGTCTCCGTGCGCTGAAGGGCGAGTTTTACGTAGAACGTAAAAACTTTCGCCGGATTTTACGTAGAACGTAAAAACTTTGCGGGATTTTTACGTAGCCCCTATGTGCCAATGACAATGAGACACGAAGCTGACCGAAGAA
>CAZECJ010000010.1:0-45339 GCA_964510645.1 uncultured Verrucomicrobiota bacterium
CCGGGCGCGGCCTGCACATCAACGGCATCGACCTGATCATCAACTACAACATGCCCGAACAGGCGGAGGACTACGTGCACCGCATCGGCCGCACCGGCCGGGTGGGGGAGAAGGGCATCTCGATCACCTTCGCCGACGAGATCGACAGCTACTACATCGCGGCGGTCGAAGAATACATGAAGCAACCCTTGAAATGCGTGCCGCCGCCGGAGGAATGGCTCGCACCCCTGCCCAAACCCCAGCTCGAGAAGAAGCGGCGGCCGCGGCCGGCAGGCGGCGGATTTGGCGGCCGCGGCGGTCCGCGCGGCGGCGGGCGTGGAGGTCCGCGCGGCGGAAGCCGCGGCGGTCCGCGCCGACGCTGAAAAAATCCCTTGCGCCACCGTTCATCTGCTGGTAGGTTGCGCGCTCGTTGATTGCCTAGGACACATGCCGCTTGGGGCAGTAGCTCAGTTGGTAGAGCATTACGTTCGCAACGTAGGGGTCGAGGGTTCGAATCCCTTCTGCTCCACCAAGCTATGCATGGATCCTGAAAACCTCCCGGTGGGGTAGCGAAGTGGCCAACCGCATCAGACTGTAAATCTGACCTCTATGAGTTCGAAGGTTCGAATCCTTCCCCCACCACCATCTGCCTAAACCCTCTGGAAACAGGGGGTTTTCTTCTTATATGCTAGGAAACAGCGGCTTTTCAGTCGGGGCCGCGCCCCGTTTCCCTGCATCTTGGTGAAAACTCCTGCACCCTAGAACCAATGCACGGGACTGTACCAAAAATGACACACCCCCATTTTCTGCCTTCCTGCTGGCCCCCTGCTTGGCGCGTGGCTTGCGCTGGCCCCTTGCCCCTGCCTCTGCCCGTCCGGGGAGAAGCCCCCCGCAAATCGCATCCTGGCCCCTCGGCTTGCTCCTGCATTGAAACCAATTCAAAAGATCGTCCCGCATCCATCCACGGCGACGGCAAAGGCGCGGACTGGGCGAGGCCGGTACGGGTGGCAGTAGCGGACGGCAACGGCGACGGGGCGAGCGGCGCGGGAGAGGCGGCGGGGCATGGGGGCCGGGGGATGTGGAGGGGGGAGAATCACGCGCCGATGGGTCCCATCATATATGCTTCATCGAAAAATTTATGAGATGCGTTTTCGTACGACGTTTGAAGTCTTGACCGTCCCTCCGTCGCGGGCGCATCATCGTCGGCGGAGGTGCGGCAATGAATGAAAATTCAGATGCTGGTTCGGATTTAGGGGCGGGAACAAGTAGTAATTCAAAATCAACCAACATCCGTGGAGAGAGGCTGTTGGCCTCGGCGATGCTGGATGGCTTGGCGCGGCAGTACGGGACGGACAAGGGAAGCCAGTACCACGGGTACGCGGAGCAGTACGGGCGGATTTTGGATGACCTGCGGCGCGGGAGCAAGCCGAAGGCGGTGGTGGAGGTGGGGGTGTGCCGGAAGTGGGAAGGGAACAGGCACATCTGCCCGTCGCTGGCGATGTGGCGGGATTGGTTCACTGCTTCTTTCGCAGGCCGGCAAGGGCCCGCCGCTCTGGTGGTCGGGCTGGACAAGTGTGACTTCGGGCTGAACGGTGAGAACGGGATACTGACGCTGGTGTGCGACCAGGGGGACGCGGGGCACCTGGCGGCGGCGCGTCACGCGCTTAAAAAGGCGTTTGGGCTGCGCGGGGGCGTGGATTTGATCGTGGACAACGGCGTCAAAGAAACGAAAACGCGATTATTGACACTAAAAGCATTATGGCCAGCACTTCGGATAGGTGGGGCATACATTATAGAGAATCTATGCCACAACCCCGAAAGCGAAGTAAAGTCGCTGGAAATGAGGCCGGTGGTGGAGGCGTGGGCGGCTGGTGAAATTCCAGAAGGACTTAACGACTGGAGGGTAGAGTGTAAGCAAATTGGAAGTATCGAGTGGGTCGAGAGTAAAGCAGCAGGAGAACGAAGCGCGGTTGTGCTTTGGAAAGCGCGGGATGATTTTTAACCTCCCGCCGTTGGCCTCGGATGGTCGGGCGGGTCAAGTCTCGCGGCGGCGCATCGGCTGGCGGGGGTACGGCAGCGGGAGGGGGAGCAAGACGGGGGCGGGTGTCCGCGCCTGATTATGCTCCGGCAAATATCAAGGTGCGGATGGTATGAAACGGCGAGAGGCGGGGGCGAGGGAAAGCGTCGAAGCCGTTGGAACCGTGGCCCCTGCGCGGGCGCATTAGGTGATACGTATAACGGCGCAATTCTTTTGCGATGATACAAAAGCGGGTTTTGGAGTGATACAACATCGCGGTAAAATGTTTCTACATATAGAAACAGCCTCGGATGGGCGGGGGCGGCTCCCTCCGGGGCTGTAGGATCGCGTTTGGCGCGTCTGCCTCGCCGCCTACGCCGACACTCGGCCCCGGCCCCGCAAACGATTCCTGCGCGGCGCGGGCGGCTCCCAGAACAGGTGGCGGGCGGCTCCAAACTTCGGCCCGCCGCTCTCGGCTGCGTTAATCCGGTCCCGCAATTCCCGGAGGCTGGCATATCTCCCTATGTAGCTGTCCGCGCTTGTGGAATGAAGCGGCGCGGTTGGATTCATCTCCAGAATGGGCGGCGGCTTCGCTCCTCCGTACAATCCGCAGATTGCCCATATCCATCCCGCCGTGTCTTTGAATGCCTCAACATGGTCGAAACCTAATCCGCCGTCGTAGCTGGTGAAGTGCGTGGGCGTTGGGATGTTGCGAATAAGGTGCAGTTTCTCCACCAGTTTGTTGCGATTGGCGATGATGGCGGTCGTAATGTCATCGGCGGGGTAGGTGTGCCGTCCCCATATTGGGTTTCTGTATATGTCGGGGAAGCGGGTAGCGGCGGCGGCGGTGGTCGTTTCTGATGCTGTCGCATCTGGATTCAGTTTCATAGATGGTCTTTCATTCATGGCTGGCTGTTAATTCTGGGGGCGGTAGCGGGATAACGCTTGGAATGGAAAGAACCCCCTAAAGGGGGATCCTTTTCCAAGCGTTCTCGTATCTCCGCTACGGTTGGAACTGAATGGCGTTTTTCCAAGCGTTCCAAGTGTTCCAAGCGTTGTTTCATTTGACGCCCTTCAGCGGCGGTCTTTGAAGCTCGTCAAGCTGGGCATCGGTTCCATGCCAATGCACCTTCCCGATCTTCCGCACCTTGACGGGCTTTCCGTCGCCCTCGGCCAGCCACTTGGCAACGGTGTTGGCATACTTGGAGTTGATGTTGAACTCGCGGATAACAGCCGCTTTGAAGTCTGAAGCGGTCAACGGGCCTTCCTTGAGGATATTCGCGGCGTGTGCGTCAAGAGTAGCCTTGTCCTTCATGGCGATTGCCTGAAGCGCGTCGGGCCTCTTGTCTGCCTGCGCCTTGACCGTTGCCGCCGCGATTTCCTCCGGCGTCGCCGTTCGCCAGTACATTCCGCCGTCGTTTTCTGCGTGGCTGAAGTATCGCTCAAACTCGCGTTCGCCGGCCTCGTTGCGCCAACCAACCCGTTTTCCCCGCTTCGCCGCGATTAGCCGATAAGTCCCGATCAATGAACCGCAATCGGTCATTACAAGGGATGCCCTCGCCCAATTCGCCAAGTCAGCGCACCCTGTCGCCGCATAAATCCACTCCACCGAGTCCATGCGCGGACGGGCGGTGAGATTTATCTTCGGCGTGTGGTGAACGGCGATAATGCCCACCTTGAAGTCGTGGGCGATCTTGTTCAACCCTTCGCGGCAAAACGACTGCACAACTTCCGGCTTGATAAGGTCGCCTCCGGCGAAGGCCAGAAGCGGATCAATCCGAACGATGTCAAACGGTTTGCCCCTCGCCTGTTCGTAGGCTAGTGCTTCGCGCAATCGTTTAAGGAAGGCATTTCCTGAACAGAACCATTGATCCTCCGTCGTGCGCTCGCGGATGGCGGCGATTTCCTGCCGGTTCAATCCAAGACCAAGGAAAACGCCACGGCTCATTTCCGTAAGGTCGCCTTCGTCGTTCTCGGCCTGCACCATTAGGATGTTTAGCGGCTTGGCCGGAACGATGCCGAACGACGGCTTGCCCAATGCCCATTCACAGTCGTTCTGCACGCCGCTACTGCTTTTTCCAATACCGCTTCGCGCCACATACAGAAGGACGCCTCCGCGACAAAGCAACCGCTCGCCAAGCAGGGTTTGCGTGTGGTCAATCGGTTGCTCGGCCAATTCCGCCAGCGATTTCCGGCCGGCCAGGGGATTGCGTTCTTCCGTTTCGGCGCGGACGGCTTCGGCTTCTTCTTGCATCCGTCCGCTTGCGGTCTGTGCCGTGGCCGTGGTAGTATTCTTCGCGTCGATGATTCTCGCGCCGCCCTCGCTTCCCGGCTGGGCGGCTTTTTCTTTGGAGTCGCGCATTATTCACCCCCGGCCATTAGTTTTTCGAGGTCACTTGCGCGGAATCCACAAGCCCGCTTCCGGCCCTTCAATCGTACGGGGGCAAGCAGTCCGGCCCGAACCGCCCGATCAATGAAGGAAGGATGGCGGTGGAATCGTTGGGCGGCTTCGCGCCTTGGCAGGACTTCGTCGGCCTTCACCTCCGATGTTGCCGGGCCGATTGCTTGCAGGGCGAGATACGACGCAACGCGCTGGGTGGGGGCGGCGGGCTGCCAAGCGGCAACCATCATTTCGAGGGTGGGGGGCTTCATTGGTTTGCCCCGCCGTTATTGTTAGCCTTGCATACCGATTGCTTGAGCAAGCGCTCAATGGATTCGGTTGTTACTCCCATACCCCGCTTGCGTCCGGGGATAATTACTTTATCGAGCAATCCCTGCTTGGTCGCATCGTATGCCCAGCGCCGCGAACGGTTGAACCGTTTTCCGGCGGCCGTGAATGTATGTACTGTTTCATTTTCTGTATTCATGTTTTTCTGGCTTCATCTTTTTCCTTTCTTGTGTGTATCGCGCCCAAGCCCACGCGGGCTTTTCGGCACAACATTGTTGGCTGTTCCTTTCAACTTTCCAACGCTGTTAAGTCCATTCTGCATATGTAAAGAACAAAGTCAAACGGAGCGAACCCGATTTTTAATAGTAAAAAGCCGGAAGGAATTTTCCTTCCGGCCGGGGGATAAACTTGTGGCAACTCGCTAAGTGTTCGCGGCGCCCATTACGGCATTTGCCGCGTCGATGATTTTTGTTTTCCGCGCCGTCCAGTTCTTCGCGTTCATGCCCTTCGCAAGGCACAGAATCGTTTTCAGCGCGTCGGCGGGGGCAGGGGAGTGCTTGGCCTTCGCCGCGTCCTCTGCATCATCAGACAAGGCGGGGAGGGCGGCAATCGCACCTTGCGCGGCCTCAAGCCCAATGTGCGTATAATGGCGGGTCATGGCCGGGTTGCTGTGGCCGACGATGGACTGCACGGCGGCGAGCGGCACGCCAGCACGGGCGCACAAACTGACGAAGCTGTGGCGCAAACTGTGGAAGCCCACTTCCACGCCTCGGCGCGTGCGCTGTTTCCGTTCGGGGGCGGCGGTGACGATGCCGCAATCCGCGAAGTGCTTTTGGATTCGCGCCACCACGCTTTGACTGCGGTTCAGATAGTCGGCGGAGTATTTAGGCAGGACATATTCCCCGTCGCGTTCGCCCTCGGCCCGTTTCAGCATCGCCAGCAATTCGGCATGGATGGGGATTTGAACCGCCTGCCCGGACTTGCGGGTGTCTTTCAAAATCACGCGCCGCTCTAAATCTGCCTCGCCCCATCGAAGGGTACAACAGTCGCCCAGGCGCATTCCTGTGAACAGGCCCAAAGCCAACAGCGTTGCCAGTTCGCCCGTGGCGGCTCCGCAAACCTTCCTCAATTCCGCAAGGGTCAATTCCCGCCGCGCCACCGGGTCCAGTTTCTTGCGCTGGATGTCGGCCCAAGGATTCGCTTCCAGTCTCGCGGACTTTGCCAGTACGCGCCAGACCAGTTGAAGCAGATTCAGATACTTGTTGATCGTGTTGGGGGTGCGCTTCGCCCGTTCCAGATGGGAAACAAAGTCCGCCGCCACCTTGTCGTCCACGGCCCGCATCAGCGCGACGGGCGGTTCGCGCTTGCTCGTCCAATCTTCGAAGGCGGCAAACTGCAATTCGTACTGGTGCATCGTGGCCGCGCCCGTGTCCGGGCGGTTCTTGGCCTTCGTGTAGGCAATCCACGCATTTGCGATTCGGAGTTCTTCTGCCTTCTCGTCCTCGATCTTCTGAATCTCGGCCTCGGTCTTGGCGATATGGGCGGCGACTGATTGAGCCAACGCCTTCTCGTCCTCCAAGCGGTAGGGATTCATGAGTTCGGCTAAGCGGGATTCGGCCTCCCGTTCGTTCGTCTTTCCGGTACTGACTTTGAACACCTTGCCGTTGATCGTCCAGCGGGCGTAGTAGATCGGGCTTCCGGGCCTCTTGTATAGTCCACCCCGGCGCATCCTCACGGAATGCCCGTTGGTCTTGGTGGTGTCGGCGGCGGGTTGGCTGGGGGTGTCATTCATGGGTTGCGTCCTCCTGCATCTTTCTGCCGATTAAAGTACTCCCCGATGCACGAGACTGCAACAATAAAAGCACACCCACTTATAAATAAGCGTAATAGCAATTATAAGAGCAGACTGTAAATCTGACCTCTATGAGTTCGATGGTTCGAATCCATCCCCCACCACCATTCTACAGATGGACTTGCCGCAGGTGAACCCGCCCAGACGGGAAATCCGACTTGGATGCGTTCGAAGGTTCCCCGTCCCGCAGCGGCGGGACGAGGCTTCGCCCCGGAAGCCGGGGCAGGGAATCCATCCCCCCACCAACTAATTCCATGCGCTCCCAGTCCGATCTTGCACGCGGCGGATGAGTTGCGGCATATTAACGGAATGAACGCGGCACAGGGAGCGGACGAGCATGGTTGAAACGGCCAAAGTGGCATTGGTGGTTGGCGGAAGCCGGGGGATCGGACGGGCCATCGTCGAACGGTTGGCAACGTCCGGATTCGACATCTGGCTGACCTACCGGGGAAACCATGCGGCGGCAGCCGAAGTCCAAGCGGCGGTGGTGGCAAAAGGGCGATCCTGCCGTCTGTTGGCATTCGACGTGGCCGATCGCGCGGCGACGCGGGCGGCGCTGGAGCCGTTGTTGCTGGAACGTTGTCCGGATGCGCTGGTCTTCAATGCCGGCATCGCGCGCGACAACTTGCTGGCGTTCATGCGGGACGAGGAGTGGGATGCGGTCCTGCGCACGAATTTGGATGGGTTCTTCAACGTGACGAAACCGGTGATTTTCGAGATGATCCGGAAAAAGCGGGGGCGCATCGTCGTGATTTCGTCGGTGTCGGGCCAGATGGGGCAGGCGGGGCAGGTGAATTATGCGGCCTCCAAGGCGGGCCTGATCGGCGCGGCGCGGGCCTTGGCGCGGGAAGTCGGGCGCAAGAACGTGTTCGTGAACGTGGTCTCGCCGGGCGTGATCGATACCGAAATGACGGCGGAACTCCCGAAGGAGCACGTGCTGCCTCTGATCCCGCTGAACCGCTTCGGCACTTCGGAAGAAGTCGCGGCGGTGGTGGATTTCCTGTGCACCGAGCCCCACATGTACGTCCATGGGCAGGTTATCGGGGTAAACGGCGGCATGGCTATATGAGCGTTCCCCTGCGGAATCGATACGACGACGTCGTGGTCGGCGCCGGCACGGCGGGGCTGGCGTCGGCGCTGTTGCTGGCGCGTTTCGGCCGATCGGTGCTGCTGGTGGACAAGGCGCCGGCGCCCGGCGGCGCGTTGCGCCGGTTCCGCCGCGGCGGGGCCTATTTCGACACGGGGTTCCACTTCACCGGCAGCCTGCTTCCCGGCGAGTTGTTTGATCACCTGCTGGGCCTTCTGGGAATCCGCGACGACCTGGCGATCGTGCCCTACGACGCGGAGTGCGGGCACCGGTTCCTTTTCGCGGACCCGAAGGCGGAGGTCGACATTCCGTTCGGCCTCGACCGCGGTTGTGCCCGCTGGCAAGCGCTTTTCCCGAAAGAAAAGGACGCGATCGCCTGGTATTTCGGAGCCCTGCGCTCGATCGCGGGCCGGACCATGGGGATGGACGTCGGCCAGCCGTTGACCGCGTTCGGCATGCTCGACGAGGACTTCGTCTCGCTGCGGTCGGTGCTGGACGGTCGGTTTCGCGATCCCGTGCTGAAGGGAGCGATCAGCGCGTTTGCGATGTGCTACGGGTCTCCGCCGTCCAGCGTTTCCTTCGCGGCCCATGCGCGGGTGGCCTACGGTTTCCACCAGTCCGGCGGTACGATCGCGGGCGGCGGAGACGCGCTGGCGGATTCGCTGGCTGCGGCCGCCGAGCGGGCCGGCGTCGAGATTTGCTGCGGGTGCGGATTGGACTCCTTCGCGCCCGGACCGGACAAGCAGGCCGGGGAAGCGGTCTTGTCGAATGGACAGGCGCTCGGCTTCGAACGGTGCCTGCTGACGATCGATCCCGCCATGATCCTGGACTTGCTGGAACCGCTGCATCCGAGTCCCGCGTTCCGGGAGAGGGTGAGCGCTTTCGAGCCGTCGATCGGGTTCCTGGCCGCCTACGGGGTGGTGGATGGCGCCGCGCCGGGGTCGGAATTCGCGCGGTCGGTCTATTCGGAATTTCCGGGAATCGATTTCGATGCGATGATGGATCCGGCTTCGACGGGAGAGCGGCCGCTGGTGGTGATCGAGGTGCCCGGCGACCCGGCGGCCGGGACGCCGCCATCGATTTCCGCCTTGGAATTGTCGTTTGCGCAGGACGTGGCGCCTTGGGCGCAAACGAAAACCCGCCGGAGGCCCGCGGACTATCTGGAATACAAGCAACGACGGACGGAGACGATCGGGAAGAGGCTCGGGCGCCTGGTGCCGTATGCGGACCGCGTCCGCTGGGTGGACACGGCGTCGATGCTGACCTTCCGGGACTATCTGAACTCGCCGTGCGGCAGCGCGTACGGCATCCGGCAGAAGGTGGGGCAATACGGGCTGTTTGGGCGCCTGCCGATTCGGAACCTGTATGCGGCCGGGCAAAGCGCTCTGCTGCCGGGGGTGCTGGGCGCGATGATGTCGGGACTGTTCGCGGTCCGGCAAATGGTGGGCAAGGATGTCTTCGACGAAGCGGTATCACCGGGAGCGCGCTAGGCGACACATGAAACGAGTGGTCATCACGGGAATGGGCGTGGTTTCGCCGCTGGGCGGAACGGTGGCGGAGCAGGCCGACGCGTTGGACGCGGGCCGCCATGGGCTGCGCGCGATGCCCGAATGGGCGGCGTACAAGGGACTGCGGAGCCTGGTGGCGGCGCCGGCGGAATTGAAGAACGAAAAGGCCATTCCGCGACAAAACCGCCGATCCATGGGGCGCATGAGCATTTTCGCGGCGCAGGCCGCGATGGAAGCGCGCCGGGACGCCGGATTGGCGGAAGGCGCGCAGGGCGATGGCCGCACGGGCTGCGTGGCGGGTTCGACGACGGGCAGCGCGATCTCGCTCGCGCAGGTGTACGAAACGATGTTGCCGGAGAAGGACTTTTCCCTCCTGCAGTCGATGCAGTTTTTCCAGTGCCTTTCGCACACGGTGGCGATGAATCTCGCCCAGTATCTGGGCTTGCGGGGCGTGCTGCTTTCCACGAATGCCGCCTGCGCGTCGAGCTTGCAGGCGATCGGCACGGCGTTCGATCTGGTCCGTTCGGGGCGGCAGGACGCGGTCTTTTGCGGAGGGGCGGAGGAACTGCATGCGACGGTCACGGGATCGTTCGACATGCTGATGGCGGCCTCCACGCGCTACAACGACCGGCCCGAGGCGGCGTCGCGCCCCTTCGACGCGGCGCGCGACGGGCTGGTGTGCGGCGAAGGAGCGGGCATTCTCGTGGTGGAGGATCTGGAGCGGGCGCGGGCGCGCGGCGCGCGGATCCACGCGGAAATCCTGGGATTCCACACCTGCAGCGGCGGGTCGCACATCAGCGAGTCGAACCGGGACGGCATCGCGGCTTGCATGCGGGAAGCGCTGGCGGATGCCCGTTGCGCGCCGGCCGACGTGGACTACGTGGGTGCCCATGCCACGGCGACCCTGCAGGGCGACGGCGAGGAGGCCGCGGCCATCCGGAGCGTCTTGGGCGAGAGCGTTCCGGTCAGCAGCCTGAAAGGCAATCTGGGGCATACGCTGGGCGCCTCCGGGGCCATCGAGCTGATCGCCGCGATCGAGGGGCTGCGGCGCGGGCATCTGTATCCCACGCGGAACCTTGAAACGGTGGCGGAAGAATGCAAGGGTATCCGCCACGTCATGGCGCAGGAACCGACGGAAGCCCGGATTTTCCTGAAAAACAGTTTTGCGTTCGGCGGCATCCATGCCTCGCTCGCCTGCCGCCGATGGACGGACGGAGGAAACCCATGACCCGAGAAGAAATCATCGCGAAAACCAACGACGTCTTTGCCGAGTCCTTTGAAATCGAGCCGGAGCGCCTGAAGCCCGAAGCCAACGTCTTCCTCGATCTGGGGCTGGACAGCCTCGATACGGTGGACCTGGTGGTGGCGATCCAGAAGCGCTTCGGCGTCCAGATCCGCGACGACGAGCGCGTCCGGGCCATCCGCACGCTGGGCGACGTCTACGATTTCATCGCGACCATCCAAAAAGAAAAGCAGGGATGAGGCGGGCCTGGGCCATCTGCTTTTCGCTGATCTTCTATCCGCTGCTGGCCGTTTACACCGCCGTGGCGCTGGCAGGTCTTTCCACGGCGATGAGCCTGGGGGCGCCGTTCGTCTCGCACCGGGAAAACATGCGCCGGTTCCGGCGCATGATCTCGCTCTATGGCTATGGAATCATCCGCGGGTTGGCGCGACCGGTCGTCCGCGCGGTCTATGATTCTCCGCCGCGGGACGCGCGGAAAGCCAAGATCTTCGTCTCGAACCACGTGTCTTCGTCGGATCCGTTTTTCATGGCCTTTTTACCCGAGTCGGCGGTCCAGGTCGTGAATTTGTGGCCTTTCAAGCTGCCGGTGCTCGGTATTTTCGCCCGTTTGGCCGGCTATCTGAGCATCCGGGCGATGTCGCCGGAAGCGTTCCAGTCAACCGGAGCCCGATTGCTGGGCGAGGGCATCTCGATCATCGCCTTCCCGGAAGGAACGCGGTCCGGCGGCGGGCCCATGGGGCCTTTTCACGGGGCGCTGTTTCGGCTGGCGCAGGCCACCCGCACGCCGCTGGTGCCGGTCTGCATCGTCGGCAACGAGCGCACGCCGGCCCGGGGCTCGCTGATCCTGGAACCCACCACCGTGCGCGTCCGCTGCCTGCCTGAAATGCCTTGGGAGTCGTTTCGCGACCTGACGCCCTATCAGCTGAAAAACCACGTGCGCCAGATGATCCAGGACGAAGTGAACCGCATGAGGGCCCTCGCATGAAACCGTTGCGACGAACGTTCGATCTGGCCTTCCGATCCGCCGATGAAATTCGGGTTGCACAGGAAAAATTGCTGGCCGCGCATTTGCTCCAGTGCCGGAAATCCCCGTTCTATCGGAAGCGGTTGGCGGGGGCCGTCTCTTCGTCTCTCAAGCGGTTTCCGCTGGAAGCGCTGCGGGATCTGCCGCTGACGACCAAGGCCGATCTCGAGGCGCGGAACGACGACTTTCTCGCCGTTCCGGCGACGGCGATCCGCGACATCGTGCAATCTTCCGGCACGACGGGCCGTCCGACGCGGGTGATGTATACGGCGCGCGACCTCGAACGGCTGGCCTACAACGAGGCGGTCTGTTTCAAAGGCTGCGGCATGGGGCCCGGGGACCGGGTGCTGTTGACCTGTACGCTGGACCGCTGTTTCGTGGCGGGATATGCCTATCACCTCGGCGCGCAGGCGGTCGGCGCGTGCACCATCCGCAGCGGACTCAACCTGGCGGAAGGACATGCGGCGGTCATCGCGCTGCAGAACCCCACCTTTGTCGTCGGCGTACCTGGATTTTTGCGCAAGCTCGGCAAGCACCTGCACGATCTGGGTCGACCGCCGCAGGGCATCCGCGGCCTGATTTGCATCGGCGAGCCCCTGCGGGATGCGAAGCTGCACCCCACCGCGCTCTCGCAGGATTTGGAACGCCTTTGGTCGGCGCCGGCTTTTTCTACGTATTCCTCCTCCGAAATCGTCACGTCTTTTTGCGAGTGCGAGGCCCGTTGCGGCGGCCACGCTGCGCCGGATCTGGGAATCGCGGAAATCGTGGACGAGGCTGGAAACGTCTTGCCGCCGGGCCAAACGGGCGAGGTGGTGGTGACGCCGCTGGGTGTCGAGGGAATGCCGCTGGTCCGCTTCCGCACGGGTGACGTCGGCTATCTCGTGGAGAAGCCCTGTGCCTGCGGACGGAAGACGGTGCGGCTGAGTCCGATCTTGGGGCGGCGGGCGCACATGCTGAAGATCCGCGGAACCACCTTCTACCCGGCCACCGCATTCGAGGTGCTGAACGATATTCCCGAAATCGGCGAATACTACTTGAAGGTTGAAACCCGCGGGCAGGAAGACCGGGCCAGCGTCCATCTGTCTGCCGATCCGGACACCCCCGGAGTGCGCCGGAAGATCGAGGACCGCCTCCAGGCCCGTTTGCGCGTGCGGATCGATCTTTGCGTGGAGCCGGAAGAGGCCATCCGCCGCCAGGTCTACGTGGCCCATTCGCGAAAACCCGTTCGCTTCATCGATCTGCGCGAGACTTCGGAGGCTTGAGCCATGGAGATCCTTGAAATCCAATGGAACGTCGAATCCGGAGAGGGGCAAGCCACGGTGCGGTTTCCGCGGTCGTCCCCGGTTTTCGAAGGGCATTTTCCCCAGGCGCCCATTCTGCCGGGCGTGGTGTTGATCGATGCGGCGGTTCAGATCGCGGCTCAGGCCACGCGGCGCAAGCTGCGATTGAGCCAGCTTTCGAACGCGAAGTTCAACAACGTGGTCGAACCGGATCAGGCGGTTGTTTTGGCGTTCAAAGTCTCGCCGGATCCAGCCGATGCAAGCCGAGTCAAAGTCGCCGGGAAATGGAACCGGGATGGCGCGAAGATCGCCGAGTTCCAGTTCGCGGCGGTGCAGGAAGGAGGCGGCGATGGCCCGCAGGCGTGAACAGGCATTGTCGTTTCCGGCGGAAAAGGATTATCCGCCGATCCAGGCGTCGGTCCAGCATCGCGTCGGCTTTTCGGAAGTCGATCCGATGCGGATCGTCTGGTTCGGGCGCTATGCGACGTTCTTCGAGCAGGCTTCGGCGGCGCTGCGCGACCGGTGCGGGTTGTCGCATGAAGATTTTTTCCGCGCGGGCATCCAGCCCCCCATCGTTCGGTACGAAGTCGAGTATCTGCAACCCTCCCGCCTGGACGAGCAACTGGAGATCACGGCCCGCCTGCATGGGACGGAAGCGGCGCGCCTGAACACTTCCTACCAAGTGCACGGCCCGGACGGGTCTCTGCGGGTGGTGGCCCGCACGGTGCAGGTGTTCACGGATGGCAAGACCGGCGCCATTTGCTTCGTTGCGCCTAAGATCTGGCTCGATTGCCTGGAGCGTTGGCGGAAAGGGGAATTCGCGTGTTTGCAGGCGTAAACGACGTGTTCGTCGTGGCCCAAGGGCTGCTCTCGGCCTATGGGCGCGGCGTTTCCCGCTGCGCGGACGGCTTGTTGGCCGGGCAATGCGCGCTGCGGTCCGCCGAGGGACGCGGGTTGCCGCCTGCGCTGGAAAAGCAACGGGTCGGGGCGATCCCGCCGGAAGAAATTTCATCGCCGTCCGCCTCCCGTTTTTCGGCCTTGTTGCGCGCCGGTTGTTCCGGACTGCAGATCCCGCCGGATGCGGCGGTCTACTTGGCGACGACGGCCGGCGCCATCGGGGAAATGGAAGCCGCTGTTTTCTCGGGGGCCGGGTTCTCCGGGCAAGGCGGATTTTCCGGCTTGGCCCCTCTCGCGGCCGATGCGCTCGGCGTGGATCCTTCCCGGTTGCAGGTGGTTTCGTCCGCCTGCGCCTCTTCGACGGCCGCGCTGGTGCTGGCGGCCTCCGCCATTCGCCGCGGCGAAATCGAATGCGCGCTGGTCGTTGGGTGCGACCTGGTGTCGGAATTCGTTCTTTCGGGGTTCGCCTCCCTGATGGCGGTCGATCCGGATGGGGCCCATCCGTTCGATGCCGAGCGCCGGGGCGTCGCAGTGGGCGAAGCCGTGGCGGTCGCCCTGCTGATGCGGCGCGACCGGGCCGAGCGCGAGGGGCGCCCCGGCCTCGGCGTGGTCGCCGGATGGGGCATGACCTGCGACGCCAACCACTTGACGGGACCTTCGCGCGACGGCGCGCCGTTGGCGGCCGCGATTTGCGAGGCGCTGTCCATGGCCTCCTGCTCGCCGGACGAAGTGGGGGCGATCTGCGCCCATGGCACCGGAACGGCGTACAACGACCAGATGGAAATACTGGCATTCAAGCGCGCATTTGGGGAAACGCCGCGGCCCGCTTTTTCCGTGAAGGGGGGCATGGGACACACCATGGGGGCCGCCGGTCTGGCCGAATGCCTCCTCTCGCTGGAATTCCTGAAACGGGGGCGGGTCCCGCCCACGGTGGGCTTGCGGCGCGTTTCGGAAGAGGCGCAGGGCTGGGTTTCCTCCGATGCCCGCACGGTGGATTCTTCGGACGCCATGTTGACGACCAACTCCGGTTTCGGCGGAACCAATGCGGCCGTGGTTCTTTCCTTGGCGCCGCTGGCTCGGAGATCTTTGTCGAGGATTTCTGACATTTCCCTGCAACGGATCGGCGAGGGTCGGGCCACCGCCGCGGATACCGCGCAAGTGCCGGGCGCGCCGGCTGTCGCGCCGCGCAATTTCAGCCGTTTTAGTCCCGAAGTCCGGTCGGCCTTCTTTGCCGCAACCCGGGCTTTGGAGGCGGCCGGAATCGTTCGGGACGGCGGCACGCGCATCGGCGTCATCGCCTGCGACCGCGAAGGCAGCGAACGGGCCAACTTCGCCTATTTCGACGATTACGTTCGCTCGGGCCGGGTACTGGGGCGCGGCCAGTTGTTCGTCTATACGCTGCCCACCTCCGTCGCGGCGGAATGCGCCATCGCCTGCCGCCTGACGGGTCCGCTGCTGTACGTGGCGGGATCGGACGCGCCGACCCATGGCGCGGAAGCGGCCGCGCGCGGTCTGTTGGCGGATGGATTGGCCGACGCGGTTCTGGTGCTCTCCTCGAACCCGAAAGAAGCTCGGGCAACGGTTTGGACGGCCGAACGGATTCAAGCAAAGGAACTCCCATGAATTTGAAGCTGATTTATCCCCGCTGGCCGAAGCTGCGGTACCAAACCGAATTCCACTTGCCGCCCCACGGGCCCGTTTGCTTTGCCGCCACATTGCCGGGCGACGTCCGCATTTCTTTCGTGGACGAAAACGTGGATCCGCTGGACCTCCAGGATTCGCCCGACCTGGTGGCGCTGTCGGTGATGCTGACTTGCCAGATACCCCGGGCTTGGGAAATCGCCGACGCCTATCGCGCGCGGGGCATCCCGGTGATTTTCGGCGGCATCGCGACGATGCTGCACGCGGAGGAAACGAAGGCCCACGCGACCAGCGTTTTCCTCGGCGAGGCCGAAGGGCGGATGGAGGAAGTCATCGCCGATTTCCGCGCGGGCGGCCTGAAGCCGGTCTACGATTATCTCCGCAACCCGCCGGACATCCGGCTGGTCGGGCCGGCGCGGCGAGACATCCTGAACCGTCCGCGCTACAATTTCCGCGGCGTGCAGATGGTGGATCTGATCCATGCCTCGCGAGGTTGCCGGTTCAATTGCTTTCCGTGCTGCACGCCGTATCTGGGCGGCCGCGTTTTCCGTCCGCGCCCGATCGACCAGGTCGTGGCGGAAATGGCGGCGATTCCCAACAACCGGTTTTTCATCGTGGACAATTCCCTGGCGCAGGACGGCCACTGGGAAAAAGAACTGTTCAAGGCGATCGCGCCGCTGAAAAAGAAATGGGTCTCCCATCCGATTTTCGACACCGACGAGGTGTTGTCCCTCGCGGCGGATGCGGGATGCTGGTACGTCTACCAGGCGGTGGCCGGCATCACGAAAGGCATTAGGCGCCGGATCGAGCGGCTGCACGCGCACGGCATCGGCGTGGAAGGGACGATCCTTCTGGGGCTGGACGACCAGACCGAGGACGACGTCAAGCGCCTGGTGGATTTCCTGCTGGAGATGAATCTGGATATGGCGGAGTTCACGGTGCTGGTCCCGTTCCCGCATACGCCGGTCCGCGAGCAACTGGCGCGGGAGGGCCGCATCTTGCACGACGACTGGATCCGCTACACGGGTTCGGAAGTGGTCTATCGGCCCGCCAAAATGACGCCCGAGACCTTGGAACGGATGTACCATTACGCTTGGGACGCGTTCTACAAGGAGGCCGATTCCGCCACGCGGATGGCCCGTCTTTTCCTGAAGGTCATCCACA
Organism: uncultured Verrucomicrobiota bacterium; assembly: GCA_964510645.1. Lineage (GTDB taxonomy): Bacteria > Verrucomicrobiota > Kiritimatiellia > CAIQIC01 > Lenti-01 > Lenti-01. The sequence goes on from CAZECJ010000010.1 coordinate 16,361, forward strand.
AGGAAATGCTGGACGGGACGAATCCGGACATCGGCCGGCGGCGGGACCGGAAGGGATGGGGCGCGGGAGGGCGCGCCGCGCCATGAAGATCCTGCTGGTTTCCTGCAATCCGGTGGTCGCGCCATACCCGGTCTATCCGCTGGGCATGGCGGTCATCGCGAACGCGCTCCGGCAAGCCGGGCACTCGGTCCGGCAGCACGACATGCTGGCAGGCGCGTTTTCGCTGGAGAAATTGCGGGAGGCCGTCGCGGCGGAACATCCGGAGATGATGGGCATTTCCTTCCGTAATCTCGACAACGTGAACGCTTGCAACGAGGCGTGGTACGTCGATCAACTGGCGCAACTGGTGGCGGCGTTGCGTGCGGCCTGTCCGGCACCGATCGTGCTGGGCGGTCCGGGGTTCTCCGTCATGCCGGATCAAGTGCTCGCCGCGTCGGGCGCGGACTACGGCATCGTGGGGGAGGGGGAGCGGCTGATCGTCGAATTGGCGGACCAGTTGGCGCGCGGCGAGCGGCCCGCGGAGCGGATTTGGCGCGCCGGCGCCTCGCTGGATGCGGCGGGCATGGTGTCGCCCGCCTACGACGATTCGATTTTGGCCTTCTACATGCAGTCCGGCGGCGTGACGCCGCTGCAAAGCAAGCGCGGCTGTCCCCACCGCTGCGCCTATTGCACTTATCCGCTTCTGGAAGGGCATCGCATCCGGCCCCGCGATTGCGACCAGGTCGTGGACGACGTCTTGGCGCTCCAAGCAAAGGGCGCCAAGCAGATTTTCTTCACGGATTCGATTTTCAACGATCAGGCTGGCCATTACCGGGATCTGGTTTCGGCCATGCGGCGCCGGGGCGTCCATATCCCCTGGACCGGATTTTTCCGCCCCGAGGTTCTGTCGCCGGAAATCCTCGAAGACATGAAAGCGACGGGACTGAACGCCGTCGAACTGGGCTCCGACGCGACGTCCGATACGACCCTCCGGGAAATGGGGAAGGATTTCACGTTCGCGGAAGTGAAGGCGGTCCACGACCGGTTCATCGAGGCGAAATTGACGGTCTCCCATTATTTCATGATGGGCGGTCCCGGCGAGACGCGCGCAACCGTGCAAGAGGGGATCGACAACGTGCTCCAGTTGAAAGGCGCGGCGTCGTTCATTTTCCTCGGCGTCCGCATTCTGCCGGGCACGCCGCTGGAAGCCCGGGCGCGGCGGGAAGGGCTCGTCGGAGATCAAACCGATTTGCTGCACCCGACCTATTATTTTTCGCCCGCGATTGAGCGCGAATGGTTGCATGGAACACTGATCGAGGCTTTCATGAAGCATCGGCACGTGGTGTATCCGCCGGACGCGATGGACAGCGGGTTGGCCTTTTTGCACCGGCTGGGCTACACGGGCATGTCGATCGACTTGCTCCTCAAGCAATGCGACCGGCGCAGCTCGAAGGCGGTTCCATGACGGACACGTCCTCTGCCGGATCGGATACTGGAGGGCCAGGCGCGCCGGCGCGGCCCCGCCCCAAGGGCCGCGGAAATGCTTTGGGATTCTGGTTTTTCCGGATGGCGCTGCGCATCACGGGTCTTCGGGGGGCCTATGGGCTCCTGTATTTCGTCTGCGCCTATTACGTCCTGTTCGATCGCGCGGCGGTCGCGGCCGCCGATGCGTATGTCCGGCACCGATTCCCGGGGCGATCGTGGGGGTGGCGCCGGGGTGCGGTCTACCGGTTGTTCATCCAGCAGGGCAAGTGCCTGATCGATCGCCATGCGCACAATGTCGGCCATACCCGGTTTTCCTTTTCGCAGGAAAACTTCCCGGAAATTTGTCGGCAGTTTGGGCTCTTGTCGAACGGGCTGGTCGTGCTGTTGTCACATACGGGGGGGTGGCAGTTGGCGCTGCCGCATCTGCGCCTGCTGACGGGCGAAAAACCGGTTTCCTTGCTCATGAATGCCGCGGAAACGCCGGACGTCCAGGCCCACGTGCGCGGCGACGACGCCGGGTTCCACGTGATTTCGCCCGAGGCGGGCCCGGCATGCGTGGTCGAGATGGTGGCCCGGTTGCAAAAGGGCGAAATCGTCTCGATCATGGGCGATCGCGCCTATGGGGGCCAGACGGTGGAAGTTTCGTTTCTGGGGGACCCCGCGCGCTTTCCCGCCAGCGCTTTTGCGGTGTCACGGGCGGCCCAGAGTCCGGTTTTAGCTCTTTTTGTCGCCAAGACCGGGGTCGCATCCTATGCGATGGAAGCCAAGCTGTTCGAGGCTTCTTCGCGCGACGATCGCCAGTCGATCCGCAAGGGGGTGGGCCTTTTCGCGGAAGCGCTGGAGGCGTTCGTGAGACGCTATCCCTACCAGTGCTTCCTTTTCGACGACATCTGGGGGAAATCCGAGGCATGAAGTCGAACATATGGCCGCGGCGGGAGATGGAAACTGGTTCTTTCCGCCGCTTAATAAATGGGATATAAACAGAATGAATTAGGTCGAGCAGGGAATAGCAGGAGCGAGCATGGACAATCGAGAACAGGCCTTGGCGGAAATCAAGGAAAAGCTGAAAACGCATCTGATCGAACATCTGAATCTGCAGGACGTTTCGGCCGGGCAAATCAAGGACGACGATCCGCTTTTCGGCGGGGGCCTCGGACTGGACTCGCTGGACGCCGTGGAAATCGTGGTCGTCCTCCAGCGGCATTTCGGCGTCGAGATCAAGGACATGGAAGTGGGGCGGAAGGTCTTCCAGACGGTGAACTCGTTGGCCGATTTCATCTACGAGAAAACGCACGCCTAGGCTTCTTCCGGCGCCGGCATGAACGAGAAGGTGGCGATCGCGGGATTGGGCGTCGTGTCCGCGGCAGGCCCCGACGTGGCCGCCTCGCTAGGCACGTTGCGTTCCGGCATGCGGCCGGAATGGATTTCTTGCCCGTTTTCCAAGCTGCCCGTTTCGCTGCCGATGTTTGCCGTTGCAGGGGGGGCGAAAATCGATCGCACCTTCCATTTGGCCATGCAAGCGGTGGGCCAGGCCCTGGAAGATGCCGGACTGCTTCGGTTGCCGACAGGTTTCCGCATGGGGGTTTGCCTGGGAACCACGGTGGCATGCCAGTTGAACGACATCCCGTTTTATGCGGAATACCGATCGACGGGAAATCCCTCGCTGGAACCGGTCGATCGATTTGCGGCTGGCAGCTTGGCCGAGCGCGTCGCGCGCGAAATCCGGGCCACGGGACCGGTCCTGACCATCGTCAACGCCTGTTCGTCGGGGACGGATGCCATGGGCGTGGCGATGTCCTGGTTGAAGGCCGGACTCTGCGACGCGGTAGTGGCGGGCGGCGCGGACGAACTGAGCGCCATCCCCACCGTGGGCTTTTATGCGCTGGGATTGACCAGCCCGGAACCCTGCCGGCCGTTTGACCGCGCGCGCAAGGGCCTCAATCTAGGCGAAGGCGCCGGGATCGCGATCTTGGAACGGGCCTCCAGTGCCAGGGATCGGGGGAGGCCCGCGGATTTGATCGCCGCCGGTTTCGGCGGTGCCTCGGATGGGTACCATCTGACGGCGCCCCATCCCGAAGGACTCGGACTGGAACTGGCCATCCGCTCGGCCTTGCGCGAGGCGGGGATCGTTCCGGAAGACATTGATTTCGTCAACGCGCATGGCACGTCGACGGTGGAAAACGACCGCATCGAAGGCCATGCGCTGGCCCGGGTTTTCGGAACCGGCGTGCGCGCGCTTTCGACCAAGGGGATCACGGGGCATACGTTGGGTGCGGCCGGCGGCATTGAAGCGGTGTTTACGGCGCTGGCCTTGCGCGAGGGCTGGATCCCGCCCAGCGTCGGGTTCGAGGAGCGGGACGAAGCGATCCCCTTTGCCCCTTTGACGGAAGTGACGCCGGTGGTCCGCCGGCATGCGCTGTCGACGTCGCTGGCCTTTGGCGGAAACAATGCGGCCTTGATCCTATCGCGGCAAGGAGGGGCGCCGTGAACGTCGCCGGTCTCGGCATCGTTTTTCCGGGCGGGGCGGGGGTCTCGTCCTTGCTCGACGCGCTGAACGCCGGCGTTCCCTTGCGCGGCCAGACGCAGGGCAAGGAACCCGCCGCCGTTTTGTCCGTGCCGCCGGCGGCCTTTGCCGGGAAGCCCGTTTTGGCTCCCGCCCGCCGCGCAGATCGGTTTTGCAAGATGTCGCTGCTGGCGGCGATGGAGGCCATGGACGGGTGCGCGGCGGATCCCGCTCGCATCGGAATCATCTTGGCCACCGCGTTCGGCCCCCATGCAACCGTCTTCAAGTTCGTGAACGATCTGCTGGATTTCGGCGATGAAAAAGCGTCGCCCACCGTTTTTTCGCAGTCGGTGCATGCGGCGGCGGCCTCGATGATCGCGGTGGCCGCCGGGCTGCACGGCCCTGCGCTGACCGTGGCGGATTTGGCGATGCCGTTCGAAGAGGCGTTGACGTTGGCGGACAGCTGGCTGGCAAGCGATCGGTGCGATGCCGTGCTCGTCGGCGCCGTGGACGAGATTTCAGACGTGCTGGCCCATGTGGTCCGGCGAAAATGGACTCTGTCGCCCGATGGAATTGCCCGGCCTTCGTCGAATGGCCAAACCGCCTACGTTCCCGGCGAAGGGGCCGTTTTCTTCCGTCTGGAACGCGGCCCGAACGCGCGGATTTCCGTGGAAGAGGATCCTTCGCCCTCTGCCGCTTGCCATCTGGTCAATGCCGGCGCGCTGGGGTCCGACGCCGCGGAACTCCGGAAACAGGTCCTGCCCTCCGTGCCGGCGCTAACCTACGTTTCCTTGCTGGGCAGCACCCGCATCGGCAGCGCCTTCCATCTGGCGATCGCCATGCTCATGCGCCGCAAAAACCGGTTTTTCCCCGACGTCCTGCCGATCGCTTCCTGTGGATTCCCGAGCGGAGGGAGCGGACGGGTATGGGCGGGGGGCTCGATCCAAGTGATTTCCGCATGCGGGTCGCGCTGCCGCGCGATTACCCTCCATGCGATCGACGAAGAAGGATGAACAGGACCATGACCGCAGACGACGTGATGCCGGAATTGAAATCGCACGTGGCCTTTCTTCTGGGCGCGGAGCCGGCCAGCATCGCGGTCGATCAGCCGTTGCATCTGCTGGGTCTCGATTCCATGGGGTTCGTCGATTTGCTGGTTTTCATCGAAAAACAATTCGGGCTTTCGTTGATGAATTCCGGCCTTTCCCAGGACGACTTCGCTTCGCTGGCGGTGCTGGCGGAGCGGATCGCCGGGGCGTTGCGGAAATGAAAATCCCGAGTTCGCCGCATAAACGCTATTTGGGCGGCGCCGATTGGTGCGTAGCCGCGCTGGAACGCGGAACGATCGAAACCACGGGCCGGCTCACCGTTTTCCACGTGGCGGTATTTCTCGACGGCCTTCCGGACGAAGAACGCCTTGAAGCCCGTTTCCGCGAGTATTGCGGTCGTTTCCCGCTGCTGTGGGGCAAGCCGGCGCGCTGCTGGTGTCTCGCGCCCTACTGGAAAATCCCGGATTCGGCGTCTGGCCGGGAAATGTCCGTCGGGCATATCGCTTTGCCCGCTGCCGCCGCGATGGACGATGTCGTGCGGCAAATCGAATCGCTCGCCAACGAAAGGGCCCGACTGCATTCCTGCGCGGTGGCCTTGCAGATCGTGAAGTGGGGGGAAGCCCGGAGCATTCTCGTCTTCTCGTTCGACCACCACCTGTTCGATGCGGCGGGCGCAGAGCGTTTCATCGATCTGTTTCTTCGCTTCCTCGATGGTCGGACGACCGAAGGCGATTTTCCGGAACCGAATCCGACGGAACCGGCCCAACTCGACCAATGGCTCAAGCGTTTCGCGAGCGGCCGGAAGCTGAACCGCGTCATGCGCCACTTGTCACCCGGCGCATCGGCGGGCCTGGACTTGCCTGCGGATGCGGCCCGCCGCCCGTTTCGGTTCCGGGTCGTGTCGCTTACCGAGGAAGAATCGCGGCATGTACAGGAGCGGGCGTTTTCGACCGCGGGCTATTTGATGTTCATGCCCTATGTCCTGGCCACGGCCGCCGCGGTTTTTCGGCCCCTTTTCGTCGGCCGGGCGGCGCCCGATTCGAATTTCACCGTCACGGTTTCGACCAGCCGGCTCCGCCCGCCCACCGGCGGTGCGCCGCATTTCTTTTTCAATGATCTGTCCTTTCTCTATTTCGGCTTTCCAATGGCGGCGGCCGCGGACCGCGATGGGTTGGCCCGCACCGTGCGGGACCAAATGATCGCGCAGGTGAAAGACGAAATGCCCGCCGCGATCGAGGATTCGAATCTGTTGATGCGGATTTTGCCGGCCCGCTGGTTTTGGAAATTCATGGTTTTGTTTTTCCGGAATCGTCTTTCTTCCTTTGCGTTGACCTGTCTGGGGGAACCGCTGATCAAGGTTTCAACCGCGATGGGTTGTCCGATCCGGAGCCACATTCATTTTCCGGTCATTCCGGCCCCGCCCGGCCTGGGACTGGTTTTGAGCCGGAGCGGGAAGGTCTACCACGCGATCCTTTCCTACATCGAGGGCATCCTGCCGGAAGAGGATATCGATGCCTTGTTGGATTCCTTCCGTAGGCTCTTGCTGAGCGATTCGATGGACAAGAAATGACGGTTATGTCCGAGACTTGCGACATCGCGGTGGTCGGGGCGGGGACATCCGGCGTCGTGGCGGCACTGGCGGCGGCCCGGCGGGGTGCGCGAGTTGCTTTGGTCGAAACTACGGATCGCATCGGCGGTCTGGCGATCCACGGATTGCATCGATTCGTCTGCGGCCTATTTCGCTCGGGAGGGACCCGGCCGGGCGAGCTGCTCCCGGAGGAAACAACGATCGACTTCTGCCGCCGCCTGGCCGGTGGCGATCCAGCCGAACTCGCCGTCCGCCGGGGCCGGGTCTGGCTGCTTCCGTTTGCCGGCGGCGCGGCGCTGGAAGCCTGCGCAGGCGAACTCATCGCCCGCGAGCCGAACATCCGCTTGCACTTGCGGGATCGCGCCGTTCGCGCGGTGCGCGACGGCGATCGCCTCGCGGAAATCGAATTGGCCTCGGGAACCATCTTGAAGCCAAAGGCGGCGATCGATTGCACGGGATCGGCCGCCCTGTGCCGCATGGCCGGCGCCCAGGTCGATTGGCCGGATTGCCCGGCGCTGGCGGGTTACGGCATGGAAGTTAGCCAAGTCGAGGAAGCGCAAGCGGAGCCGCTCGGATTGTCCATCTCGGTACCGCTGCGATTGCGCCGCGAAGCGGAAGAAGGCCGATTGGCGCCCCATCTCGCGTTCACGACCTGGGAACCGGGGAGTTCGCCGGGCACGGGCTGGATCAAGCTGGCGATCCCGGCGAATTCAGTTGCGCGCGTCCGCGAGGATGCCAATGCGGTTTGGAGCGCCCTGGCTGGAGATCCGGCGTTTGCGCGCGCGCAGATCGTTCGTTATCTTCCGTCCGCGCTTCCGCGGGAAACCGGTCATTTGCGCGGCGTCTATACCTTGACCGGCGCGGACGTGCTGGCCGCGCGGAAGTTTCCGGATGCGATTGCGCGCAATGCGTGGCCCATCGAGTACTGGACGGAAGGCAAGGGTGTTTCTTTCCGCTACTTGCCGGACGGCGAGCACCACGACATTCCCGTCCGCTGCCTGCGACCGGAGAACGGCCCGGAAAACCTGTTTTGCGCCGGCGCCGCCATCTCGGCGGAACCCGCTGCCGCCGCCGCGATCCGCGTCATGGGCGTCTGCATGGCGCTCGGCGAGGCCGCGGCAAGGCACTGTATTTGCGATGTCGGCGCATGAGTTGCTCGTTGTCAAATCTGAGCGACAAGTATACATTCGCTATCTATAACCATAGGAGCAAGATATGCGTATGCGAATCCAGCTGATATTGGCGGGGATATTCTGTTTGCTAGCGTTCGTGATGACCGGATGGGGCGAGGAGGCTTCGGGCTTGGTCGCCAAAACCGGTTATGGAAACGTCGTTCTCGACGATGGCGGAACCATGCGGGCATTCAGTTTGTCGGCTAGGCGAACGCTATATGCGCCGGAAATGTGGAGGCCGGCCAGAGGGGATAAGATCCATGTGTCCTTCTACGTCGACGGGAATAAGCTGGTTGTTTCCAAAATGGAATTGGTTGAAGCGGGGCCGGAAACGCCTCCCGCCGATTTTTGCAGTCCAGTTGCGGTGGAAATCGTCGAGTCAGGAAAAAGCGGCGTCAGAGCCAAGATCCCCAGCGGGCATGTCTTGAAGTTCCACTACGTGAAAAAGACCCAGAAAATCCCGCTGGGCTGGATGCCGATCGCCGGAGAAAATGCCAACCTGACGTTCACTTGTGAACGCGGCGGTCCGTTCGGGCCGGGCGTTTTCGGCGTGAATTACGTCATCGGGACCATCGAAAAAGTGACCGCGCCATAGCGTCCGGCCGACTGCAAGCCGGTATGCGCTGCATGGGGATTGCCGAATTCGGATCCTAGTCGGCGATTCCGATGCGCTCATGGGTTGCCATTGAACAAAGAAGCGGTTCATCTCGATTTTCCCGGTTTGATCGGGAACGGCATGCCCAACGGGCAAATGTCGGGGACCTACCCCGGCATCGGGGTCATGGGCGATCTCGTCGAAGCGGTGGCGGAGTTCACCCGAGACGAGATCGTATCTCCGCTGCCCAATGCCAATTCGACCTTGAATCTGGGCATGCGGCATTCGCCGGAAGGCGCCTGCCTGCCGTTCAAGCTGATTGCTGGCAGCCTGATGGAATCCATCGGGCGGGGTGCCAATCTGGTCGGGATGATCACGGAGCGGGGGCCCTGCCGTTTAGGCACCTATAGTCTCGGCCTGCGCTTGTTGCTCAAGGAGGCCGGTCTGGAAGGGGGCTGGGTCGATTTCGACAACACGAGTGTTCGTTCCGGATACATGCGCCGGTTCAAGGAGATGTACTTCCAGAAATACAACCGCCGTTTGTCGTGGTTCGACATGGGCCGGGGCTTCATCATGGGACTGTTGCGCTTGGCCTTCATCGAAGCCTTAGAAGCGGAGCGGAACCGCCGATTGGCCATCCAGCGTCGGCCGGGCGACGTGGAGGCCTGTTTCCAGGAAGGCGCGGAAAAGATTCGCGCCGCGCGTACCCCGTGGTCCATGCGGTGGGCTCTTGGCCAGGCGAAGGCGGCGATGCGCACCATTCCGGTGGACCTCCGGCGCCCCACGGTCCAAGTCGTGATTACGGGCGAAGTGTATTGCGTGATCGATCCGTTCGCGAACGGCCGGCTCGAACATCGACTGGCCCAGTTGGGAGCGGAACCATGCCGCGTATTGTGGCAAACCGATTATTTGCTGCACGGGATGGGCTTGGGGCGGTTGGGCCATCTCGGCGGACGTCCTGCGGCCATCCGTGCGGCCCGTCCCTACATGGCGGATGACATCGGCGGCGATGCCGCCGCCAACGTGGGGCATGCGGTTCTGGCGCATCGCCGGGGCATGGATGGCCTGATCCACTTGAAGCCGTTCGCGTGCATGATGGAGTTCATCAGCGAAAACATCTTGCAGAAGGTTTCGGAGGATCTCGATTTTCCCGTCCTGAGTCTCACCTTGGACGACGTCAACGGCGCCGAGCGCATCCACGTGCGCTTGGAAGCGTTTGTCGAGAATCTGTTCCGCCGCCGTTCAGGCCGAAAGCCGGCCCAGGCCTATACGCTCCGGGCACGCGCATGAAAGTCGGGTTGCTGAGCTGCCTGCTCTATTATCCCTTGGGGCCGTTTTGGGAGACCTTTTTCCAGGAGCTCGGCTGGACCGTTCTCACGTCGCCGGCCTTGTCGCGCGACGATTTCGATCGGAATCGCCATCGGTTCGCCGGGGATATCTGCATGCCGGTCGAAAGCGTGCCGGGCCACATGGCCTGGATGAACGGCCGCGTCGATTTTGTCTTTCTCCCCAAGCTGCTCGATCGCCGCGGGGATTTGTACATTTGCCCGGTCTGCGCGGGGCTTCCCAGCGTCATTCGCCACGTGTTCGCGGATGGGCCGCCCGTGCACTCATTTCCGCTTACGCCGTTTTCATCTCCCAATCGCGACGCCCTCCGCGCGCTGGTCGCGCGCGGATGTTCTCCCAAGGCGATCGACCGAGCCCATGCCGTCGCGCGGGAACGATATGCCGCTCTGGAAACCGAATGGTTGACGAACCGGCCGCGCCGGAGCGAACCGCAGGACGGTTCGACTGCGGACAGCGGCGCGCCGCGCATGATCCTGGTCTTGGGCATGCCGTACGTGCTGAACGATCCGTTGACCAACGGCAATCTGTTCGGCATGCTTCGGCAGCGCGGTTGCGAGGTGTCCGTTCCGCTGAATCTCGTTCCGCAATCCATGGTGAGGCGCGTGCATGTCGCGGGCTATCCGCTCTACTGGTCTTTTGCCGGCATGTCGGTCCACGCGTTGGAAGTCGCGCTGCGAGAGTGCCGCCCCGACGGAGTGCTCTACTTGTCTTCGTTTGCCTGCGGCGTGGACAGCGTCGTCGTGCCCATCGTGCAGTCGGTCTGTCGCCGCTGCGAAGACTTGCCATCCCTCCTGTTGACCGTGGATGAACATGCGTCGGCCGCGCATCTCGAAGTGCGCATCGAGGCTTTTCTGGATTGCGTGGAAGCAGACGTTCGAAAAAGGACCCGGACATGAGCCGCAAATGGACCCTGGGAGTGGATATCGGTTCCGTCACCGCCAAATTCCTGTTGCTGGACGAGCAGCGCCAGGTGCAGTTTGATTCCTACAACCGAACCATGGGGGAGCCCATTCGGGCCTTGCTGACCGGACTTCAGGAGGTGCAAGGCCATCTCCCCGCGGACGTCGAAATCGGTGCGGTCGGAACAACGGGCAGCGGCCGCCAGCTGGCCGCCGCCGTTCTCGGGGCGGATACAGTCAAAAACGAGATCACCGCCCACGCCCTGGGGGCCCAGTACTGGAATCCAGAAGTCCGCTCGGTAATCGAAATCGGCGGGCAGGATTCCAAGTGCATCCATCTACGGAATGGCGTCGTTGTCGACTTCGCCATGAACTCCGTCTGCGCGGCGGGAACCGGCGCTTTTCTGGACCAACAAGCGGTGCGCCTTGAAATTCCCATCGAGCAATTCGGGGCGTTTGCCTTGAAAGCGGAGCAGGATGTCCGCATTGCGGGGCGTTGTTCCGTCTTTGCCGAGTCCGACATGATCCACAAACAGCAATCCGGGTACGACAAGGCCTCGATCTGCCTCGGGCTTTGCCACGCGCTCGTGCGGAACTACCTCTGTTCCGTTGTCGGCGGGAAACGCCTGGAAAGTCCGATCTCTTTCCAAGGCGGAGTGAGCTATAACGGTGCGATCCTGAAATGTTTTCAGGACGCGCTGCCGGACTGCCGCATCCAGATCCCCCCGCGGCCGACGTCGTGCGGAGCCCTAGGCGTCGCGCTTCTGGCCCAGCCGATTGCGGAGGAGGGGGGCAGCCGCTTCCGGGGATTCGCGCATCCGGCGTATTCCGTCCGGGAAGGACGTTGTGCGCAGTGCGTGAACCAATGCGAGTTGTTGCAACTGGTCAGCGATGACCATGTCGTTGCCCGATGGGGCGGACGCTGTGGCCGGGGGCTGACTCTTCCGGATGGAGAAGCAGCCGATTTGGCGCCAGCGGCAGGCTGATTCCCGTGTTTCAGGGGATTTCCGCGAAAATATCCATTGCGGGGCCCCCTTCGTTGGCTTATCTTGTCTTTCACTTTTCGCGTAATCTCCAAAGACTGAAATGAGTTGTGCGTCTCTATTGTTTGGCCAGGAATTCTCTCCGGAGGAGATCGCCCAGACCAAGGCCGCCCATGGGCTTTTGACCATGGAAGTCGAAATCGGCACCGCCTGCAATTTCCGATGCAAGTATTGTTATGTCGGCGACGTGGATTCGCCGGAATCCGGAAAACCGAAGGAATTGACGCCGGACGAAATCCGAGACGTCATTGCCCAGGCCCAAGCCCTGGGCGCGCGGAAAATCATTTTACTGGGCGGCGAGCCCATGCTCTATGGATTCACGCTGGAACTTTGCGAGTGGATCCGCGGCCGCGGGATGGGCGTCGAGATGTTCACCAACGGTTCGAACATGACCCCGGCCATGGCGGCGCGGCTGTTTGCGCTGGGCGTGCACGTTGTCCTGAAATGGCATTCTTCCGACCACCAGATCCAAGACTGGCTGGCCGGAGTGCCGGGCGCGGCCGCCGTCATGGCCGAGGCCTATCGCAACCTCCGCGCGGCCGGATATCCGTCGTCCACCTCGAAAATGGCCTTGAGCACGGTGATTTGCCGACAGAACGTCGCGGAGCTTCCAGGCCTTTGGACTTGGATGCGGACCGAAGGAATCGAGCCGTACTTCGAAATGATCACCCCCCAGGGCCGCGCCCGGCAAAGCGGGCTCGATCTTTCACCGAGCGTGGAGGAAATCCGACACCTATTCGAGACGATCCGCGAGATCGATCGCGTCCAGTTCGGGCGGACCTGGGAGGCGCAGCCCCCCTTGGTCGGAAATGCCTGCCTGCGGCATTCGTTCTCCTGTCTGGTGGGCGCGTCGGGCGACGTCATGCCTTGCGTGGGCGTGTCGCTCCCGGTCGGGAACGTTCGGCAGCGGCCGTTGGCCGAGATTCTGGCGGACAGCGAAGTCATCGCCGATCTGCGCGCCCACGAGCGCACCATCCAAGGCGCCTGCGGGGCATGCGACAGGGCCGCGACTTGCTATGGCTGCCGGGGCGCGGCGTTCCAGATGACCGGCAACTATCTCGGGTCCGACCCCTTGTGCTGGCGCAACCAAGGGGAGGCGATCGATTGCGGCCTGTTGCCGATGGATGCGGCGCGGCTGGTGCCGCATCAGCGGCCGGCCCGGATGGTCGACGCGCTGGTGGCCGTGGCCGAACGGACCGGCACGGTGACGGCGAGCATCGCAGAAGATAATCCGCATTGCCGGGAAGGGCGGATGTCGGAAGCGGCGCATGTCGAACTGATGGCCCAAGCGGCGGCCGTTCTTCACGGCTATCGGCATGCGGTGCGGCCCGATAGTTCTCCACAGCGCGGGATGCTGGTTGGCGCCCGCAATCTGGAAATCCATGAGGCCATCCGCGTCGGCGACCGGTTGACTGTCCAGTTGCGCAAGCAGGCCCGCCTCGGCACGTTCGGCGTGATGGACGCGGAAGTCCGCCGCGGCAAAACCCTGGTCTCGAAAGCGGAACTGAAAACATGGCACGAAGAATGATTCGCTACCCGTTCGGGCGCCATGGATGCCTGCTGGCCGGGGCTGGGGTGCTCCTCGGAATTCTGGCCGTTCGAACCGCGGTTGCCGCGGAGCCGATTCCCGAAATCCTGGGCCAGATGGAAAAGGCCATGGCGGACGTCAAAACCGTCAAGACCCGCTTCGTTCAGGAAAAGAAAATGGCGTTGTTCAATCACCCGCTGATCACCCGCGGCAGCATCTGGGTCGAGCCGCCCGCCCATCTGCTTTGGCGGGTCGACAGCCCGATGCGCTACGCGTTGGCGATCGATGGCCAGCGCGCCCGGCAATGGGACGGCGAGACCGGAAAAACGATGTCCATGTCCCTGGACGGAAACCCCGTGTTTTCCGCCGTCACGGAACAGTTGAACGCCTGGTTCGGAGGCCGCTACGGCATGCTGGCCCAGGATTACGACATCGCGCAGCAGTCGGTTTCGCCGGCGGCTTTCGTCTTCGTTCCCAAGCCGTCCGCGCCCTCCGCGAAAATGCTGAAATCGGTGACGGTCGTCTTTCGCGAAGATGCGCGTTACATCGCGTCCATCCAGATCGACGATTGCGGCGGCGACGTCACCACGCTGAAATTCGAGGAAACCGAGATCAACGTGCCGCTGGATCCGGAAGCCTGGGAGCTGTAGTGGCCGGTGCGATTAGGGACATCTTGCGGAGGGCGCTCCAACGCCGATCGTTCATTTTGGCCAGCATCGCGCTGGCAACGCTTCTATCCGCCGTGGCCCTGCCATTTCTGACGTTCGACGGACGCATCGACATCATGTTGCCGGACCGTTCGGATTTGCGGGACGTCTTCGGTTTTCTCCGGGAAATCCAGGTGGCCGACAAGGTGCTCGTCACGCTGTCGATGCGCGATGGCTCCGCCGATCCCGATGCGCTGGCGGCGGCCGCCGATCGCTATGTCGCCGGCTTGGATCCCGTCTGGGCCACGCCCCTGACGACGGGGATCCAGGCGTCCTCCGTGGCGGACGACTTCGTTCGGTTGGCGCGCCAGTTGCCGGACTACACGTCCGTTGAAGATCTCGTTCGGTTGGAGACGAGCGTTTCGACGGGAACCGGACTTCGCGCTTCGCTCCAGGCGTTGAAAAACCGCTTGCAGCGGCCGGAAGGGCTCTTGGCCACGGTTTCGCCGGGCTCCGATCCGCTGGACTGGAATGGACGATTGGCGGGCAACATCCTCCATGCCGTTTCTTCTTTCGGCTATCGCGCGGTTCCCGTGCGCAACCATCTGATGGATCCAGACCGCCGCCACCTGCTGCTGGTTTTGCAAACGCCGGTGCTGATGACGGATACGGCCGGAGGGCGGGGTCTGCTGGAGCACCTCGCCGCGCGCGCGGCGGAGCTTCCTCCGGCGGTCGAGGCTCGCCTGGTCTGCGGCCATTTGCACACCGCCGGAAACGAAGCCGTCATCCGCCGGGACATCCGCTACACGGCGATCGCCATCTCCGCGGTTTTCCTGGTGCTGTTTCTGGGCGTTTATCGCGACTGGAAAGCCATCGCGATCATGCTGATCCCGATTTTGGCCAGCCTCCCGGCGCTGGCGTTGGCGGCCGGCCTGTTCCGCAGCTTTTCCTACATCGTGATGGGGTTCGGATCGGTGATCGCGGGCATCGCCGTGGATTACGGGATCCACAACTATGTGGCGGCCAGAAGCGAAAATCCGGATCGGAATTTGGCCGGCATTCGGCGGCCCGTCGCGCTGAGCGCGCTGACCACGCTCTGCGTATTCGTGGCTTTCTGTTTTTCCAGCATTCCCGCCTATCGGCAACTGGGGGTTTTCGCCTCGATCGCCATTTTGATTTCGCTGGGCTACGCATGCTGGGCGCTGCCGCCGTTCGTGCGCCGGCGCAGTGCGGCGCGGGTCTCGGAGTCGGCTGCGGGAACGGCCCGGATGCTGGTTCCGCTGGGGGGCTATGCGCGCAATCGGGCGTGGCTCGTCGTGGGCTTGTCGGCCGCGATATTCGTTGCGGGCCTCGCCCTGCTTTCCCGCCTGTCCTTGGACCCGGACGTGTCCAAATTGGACGGCACGCCGCAGGCGACGCTCGACGAAGAGGCACGGGCGTTGTCGATCTGGGGCGGGGGGCAATCCTTGGCGGCCATCCTTGCGGTGGAAGCCCCGGAGGAGAAAGAGGCGCTGCGCCTCAACGACCGCCTCTACGAGGGACTGCAAGCCGCGGGACTCGCGCCGGCCGCGATTTCCAGCCTCTCGCCCTTGTGGCCCTCCGACGAGACCCGCCGGGCGCGTCGCGCGGCTTGGAACGCCTGCTGGACGGAAGCCCGCGTCGCGAATCTGCGGCGGGCGCTGACGGCCGAGGCGGCCACACTCGATTTTTCGGAAGAAGCCTTTCGGGACTTCTGGGTCCGGTTCGACGAGTGGCGGAACGGCGTCGCGGAAGCCGAACCGGAATCCGTTGGATTCCTGGACCCCCTGCGCCGGCAATTCGTGCATGGACAGAACGGTTCGGTGCGCGTGACGACGTTCATTCCGGACGATCCGCAATGGATCGCGGCCGCCCGCGCTTTGCAACGGGAGATTCCTTCGCTGCGCGTGATTTCACGGCGGGCATTTTCCGCGGATTTGTCCGAATCGGTGGTTCACGAAATGCTGTGGACTACCGTCTGGGCGGCATTGTTTATTTTGGTCGTGAGCGGGCTGGCGATCCGGCGGGTCGGCATGCTGGTGCTTTCCGTGATTCCGGCGGTGGCGGGAATGATCTGGGGCGGGGCGGGGATGGCGCTTTGGGGCTTGCCCCTGAACATCTCGAATCTGATTGCGGGCATTTTGGTTTTCGGGCTGTGCATCGACTACGGGATTTGCATGGCTTACGCCTATCGGCGCGGGATGCGGCGCGACATGTTCCGCGCGGTGACGCTGTCGGCGCTGACGACGGCGCTGGGCGCGGCCGTGCTGCTCATCGCGCGGCATCCGGCCTTCCTCTCGATCGGCATCACGCTGGTTTTCGGCGTGTCCGCCGGCTATCTCTACGCGTGGCTGGCGCTGCCGGCGCTGCAAACCCTGTTTCCGCGCCTCAATCCGCCGGACGCCGGCGCCGAAGGGCAGGCTGGCGCATGAAGCGGATTCGTCCGTGGCTTCTGCTCGGCGGCATCTGGATGTCGGGTTGCTCGACGGTCCCGTTTCCCGCGCCGGAGCCGTTTACCGTTGAGAAAGTCGCGTGGGCGGACGTTCCCGCCCGCTTCGAATCCCGCCTGGCACCGACCTACGAGCAAGTCAACGCCATCGTCTTCCGGTTCCGCATGCGGGAGATCGCGGCCTTGGGCTATGCCTCCGTCGACCTGCCGGCGCGGTCGTTTGCGGTCGCTTGCCTGAACCCGGTCGGCATCAAGCTGTTCGACGTCGTCTGCGACCGGGGCACCGTCGAAGGCCGGTTCGTTGCGCCGGAAATCGAAAAATACGGCGGCGATTTGGCGCAAGCGGCGGGGGGCGACCTGATGCGGGCCTATTTCGATTGGAGTCCGGCGCCGGGCACGCCATGCCGGATCCGACACGACCGCTTGGTGTTTTCCGCGGTGGACGAGACGGGGCGCACGGAATACCGCTATGCGGGGCCGGATGGTCGGTTGGCCGAGAAGATTCGCGTCGAAAAGGGGCGCGTGCGCTGGAGCGTGGAATATCGCGGGTTTCGGCAGGGCGCGGCCGGGTGGATTCCTGCCGGAATCGTGATCCGCAACCGGCAATATGGGTATCGCCTCGTGGTGTCGGCCCGGGAAATGGAGCCCTGAGATGAACGTTCTGCTGGTGCGGCCCCATTTGATCCTCGCCCTGTCGCGGCGCTTCAATTCCTTCCTGCATCTGGAGCCGTTGGATCTGGAAATCGTCGCGGGCGGCGTCCCGCCGCCGCACCGGGTCGAAATTCTGGATCTGTCGCATGGCGCTCGTCCTTTCGCCGTCCTGCGCCGGAAGTTGGCGTCGTTCCGGCCCGACATGGTGGGCTTCGGATGCTACTCGAACCAGGCGTCGGCGGTCCGCGACTTGGCAAGGATGGTGCGCCGTGCGCTGCCGGCCGCGAAAATCGCGGTCGGCGGAGTCCATGCGAGCATCGCGCCGATGGATTTGAATCGGCCCGAGCTCTTCGACTTCGTGGTGCGCGGCGAGGGCTCCGTGGCGATCCGCCGCCTGCTGGCGGCGCTGGAGCAGGGAAAGCCCATCGCCGACGAAGGCGTGCTGCCGGTCGGTACGCCCGAATTCCGGACGCTCGCGGACAATCCGCCCCCCGCGCATCCCGACTATCGGGAAGTGGCCAAGCCCCGCCGGGACCTGGTCGATCGTTCGAAGTATTTCTGCATCTGGTCGGGAAAGCCGAACGAGAAACTGCCCACGCTGTATCCGCGCGTGGCCTCCATGCGGACGAGCGTCGGGTGTCCGCGGCGGTGCAGTTTCTGCGTTGTGCATTTCCTGGCCCATGGCCGGTATATCCAGCGGGAGCCCGCTGACGTCGTGGACGAGATCGCATCGATTCCGGAAGACTATATCTATTTCGTGGACGACGAGATGTTCATCAATCCCGTGCGCGCCGAGGCGATCGCCCGGCTGCTGATCGAGCGGGGCATCCGCAAGCAGTACATCAGCTGGGCGCGAAGCGACACGATCTGCGCGCATCCGGAGCTGTTCAAGCTGTGGCAAGAAGCCGGCCTGCAGGTGGTCTACGTCGGGCTGGAATCGATGGAAGCGGACGCCCTGAAGGGCTTTAACAAGGGCGTCGATCCGGACACCAACCAACGGGCCGTCGCGATCCTGCGCGAGGCGGGCATCGTGCTGCACTCGGCGCTGATCGTGAATCCCGATTTCACGAAGGAGGATTTCCTGCGGCTGCACCGCACGGTCGCGGCCATCGCGCCGGCGGAAATGTCCTTCACGGTGCTTTCGCCGTCGCCGGGGACGGACTATTGGCGCGAGACGTGCGCGCAATTCATCGCGCCCGACCCCTTTGCCTTCTACGACTGCATGCACACGCTGCTGCCGACGCGCCTGCCCATGCCCGAATTCTACCGCTACTTCGCGCTGCTGTATCTGCGCGGGTTCCAGCATAATCCTTGGCGCGCCCACCGCGTGAAGGTGCCGTTCCGGGATCTCGTTCGGCTGATGTGGAGCGGTCTGCGCACCGGCTGGACCCTGCACGGGCTCCATCGCGATTATCCGCCCGAAGCCCGCGCTGCCTGCGGGCGGGACGAAGCTTAAAGCAGTTCCATCAATTCTGGAGCCGAAGAATCCGACCGGGACGAGGTCGTCCCGGCTCCAAACAGCCGTCGGATTCCTATCTTTGGAGCCCCCGACGACCCCGTCGGGGGATGGCGCGATTACGGTATGGCTTGAATTGCTTTAGGCCCGGCGGATCTTGCCGCTGGCGGTTTTCGGCAGCGCCGCCACAATTTCGAACGCCTTGGGGATCTTGTGGGGCGCCAGATGCGTCCGGCAAAATGCGCGGATGGCGCGGATGTCCAAGGGCGAGGTGTTTGGCCGAAGCACCAGCTTGGCCTGCGGCAATTGCCCGAATTCGGGATGGGGCTCGCCATAAACGAGCGACTCCGCCACGCCCGGGAACCGGTCCAGCACGGCTTCGACTTCCTGCGGAAAGATCTTCATTCCCGAAAAATTGATGACGGCCTTGCGCCGGCCCAGCAGGCGCAATTCGCCGTCGGGCACGATTTCCCCGAGATCGCCGGTGCGGAACCAGCCGTCGGGCGCGATGTCCGTCCGCGTCTGCCACGGCGAAAAGTAGGCGTCGAACAGGCCCGGTCCGCGGATCTGGACTTCGCCGTCGTCCAATCGGATTTCGTAGGCCGGCAACGGTTGCCCAAGCCGGCCGTCGTAGGCACTCGCGGCGGGCGCATGGATGAACGGCAGACCTACTTCGATGATGCCGTAGGCTTCGGTCAAGGAGTGGCCGAACCGCTCGTAAAACCGCCGGGCGATCGCTTCGGGCAACTGGATGGCCGTGGAAACCGCCAAGCGCAGCGCGCGGAAGGCGCTGGGTTCGAGCGTGGCCGTTTCGGAAAGCAGGCGATAGTGGATGGGGCTGGCGTACAAGACGGTGAGGGGATGCGCCTGCAATGCCGTCACCAGCGCCTGGGGCAGCGGATCGCCGCAGAGCACGATCGTCGCGCCCTTGCGCAGGAACAGCAGAATCGTGACGACGAAATGGAAACTCATGGACAGCACCCAGCCGACGACGTCGTCCCGGGTGATTTTCAGTCCTGCGTTGGCCGCTTCGGTGCGCGCGTGGATCGTCTCGTGCGACAACACCACGCCCTTGCTGGTTCCCGTCGTGCCGGAGGAAAAGCGGATGAAAGCCGGATGGAGTTCGGCATAGCCGGCGGGCTCGGGCCGACGGGACGAGAACGAGGCGAAGCGGAAGGTGCGCTCAAGATCAGGGGTGCGGAACGGTTCTCCTGCCGCGGGATCTGGCGCGACGGCTTCGTCCGCCAGGAAATGGGCGACGTCCAGGTGGTCGAGCAAGGCCTCGCATTCATCTGACATCAGGCCCGGCGAAATGGGGACGATCGCCGCGTCGAGGGACAGGATCGCCAGCGACAAGAGCACGTAGTCGATGCTGTCCGCGCAGAGGAATGCCACGCGATCGAGGGGGCGGACGCCGCGCCGCGCGAGTTCAGCGGCCAAACGGCCGGCGATTTGCGCGAGCTCGCGATAGGCAACGGTTCGAGCGCCTTCGATCAGGGCGGTTTTGGCCGGAAACGCCGCGGTATCTTGAAAGATGGTCCGGGCGATGTTGGGGCGCGTCATGGCCCGATTAGCGCAGCCCGTAGTGTTCTTTGAGCTTGAGGACGGCGTTGTCGTTGATCTTGTTGACGAGCCGCTGCCAATGCTCGGAGGTGCCGCAACCGTCGGTCCAGGTCATGACCGGCTTGTCGCCGTCGTACAGCGCATGGGTGACGTCGAGCGAGGCCGCGCCGGCGCCGAAACCGACGATGAGGCGAGCGGCGGTCTTGCCGGGATTGTAGCGGTCGTAATGGACGACGAGCAGCTGGCGCCCGCCGCCTGCATATTCGCTTTTCGCCGCGATGATCCGGGCCTCGATGCCATGGCGCTGCATTTTCACCGGCAGCGTTCGTGCCATGTATTGCCGGAGTTCCGCGCGCTGCTGGCATTGCTTGGCATCCAGTTCGGCGGACTTGCCTTCTTCGATCAGGATGTCCAGTGCCGGTCCGGCGACGGCCGGCACGCCGAGGACAAGCAGCGCGGCCGAAACGACCGAGAAAAGGCGGAGAATCATCGATCCGGGCATGTGGATGCGAGAGGTTGTTTTCATGTGGAAAAGATGCCGCGAAGCGTCCCTCTAGGCAAGCGCATTTGCGCCGCGGAGGGGATCACTAAATGCTGGAATGGGAACTCTTCGCCGACGAGCGATGGATGTTCCAGATGAGCGCGGCGCCGACGACGTGGTTGTTCTCGGTCATGACCAGCGGACTGTCTGCGTAGGAACTGCCCGCGAGATTGTCCCAGCGGTAGTAGACGCCCAGTTTCAGGCGGGAATTCAGGGCCTTGGTGGCGTTGGCGGACAAGCTGAAGCCGGAATAGCCGCCGTGCGGGGAGTACGCCGGCCGTTCGGCCGTGGCGTAGCGCGGCTCGACTTCATAGAAGTACCGCTGGCCTTCCGCATCCGCGAAATCGACGGCCGCGTTCAGGCCGAAGACCACCTTCCATTGTTCCAGCCAGGTGTAATTGCGATAGACTAGGCGGACATCTCCGCGAAAGCCTTCGTGCGCGGTGTGGAAATTGTCCGGATCCGCGGAAATGGCCATGCGGACGGCCGCCACCGCGTAGAAGGGGTTGGGATGCCGGCGCTCGCGGAGATATCCCTTCAGCATGGGACCGATTTCGCCGATGGCACCCAGCTCCGGCATCCCGTCGCGCGCGCGGTTATCGTCGTCGACCGGAGGATTTCCGCTCATGGAGAGGCCGGTCTCGAGTCGATCGTTCTCCCAGAAAATGCTTTTGACGCCCTCCCTGTTGGCCCGGAAGACTTCGCCGCGATAGATGAGAAACGGCAGCGGCAGGAGGTAGGTTTTGTATTCGTCCGAGCCCCGGTAGTGCGGCAAGCGCCCCGCGCCGCCGAACAGCCCGACTTCCCACAGCGGGAGTTCCCCGGTTCCGTTTTCCTCGCCGGCCATATCGTCGGCCCGGGCAGCGGACGCGGAGGCCGCCAGCGCCGCCGCAAACAGAATACAAACGATTCGGATGGACATGCCGCGGACGATAGCAGGATGTCGGCCCGATGACAAACGAAAGGCCGCGCGCCGGAGTCAGACCGAGACGAATTGGACGCGCGGCGATCCGGTTAGTCCTTAAAGCGGATGGCCGTGCCTTCCACCATGATGGTGCTCTTGGAGAACAGAATCCAGAACTGGGAATAGGACTCCGCCGTCACGTCGATCAAGGCATCCGCGCCTTGACTCCGGATGGCCGCCGTCTTGGCTTCCCGCAGCGAACTGGAGCCGCTGACGGGGATGAAGTTGAACAGATAGACCGCAGTGCTCGTGGCCTTGGCCGGGCCCAGCACAGTATACTTGCGGCCGTCGATGGGCATGGTAGAGGCGGCGATGCCGCCGGGAGTGTGCGCGCAACCCACGGCGAACAGCAGCAGAAGCGACAAGGCGGCAAACAGGGCGGATTTCATGGGACGGCTCCTTTCGGGCGGGGGTTGCATGGTCTCACCGCCACTATCCAGCCATGCCCGGGACCGGCGAGTCAAGCCGGCAGGTGTTTAGATTTCATGTGAGGCGTTGACGCGCCGGGGACAGAGGGCTAGGGTGAAGGGCAACAGGAGACCCGAACATGCTTGTCGTCCATGTCCACGTCCACGTGAAACCCGAGCACGTCGAAGCCTTTCGCCGGGCCACGCTCGACAACGCGCGCCACAGCGTC
Source organism: uncultured Verrucomicrobiota bacterium (assembly GCA_964510645.1). GTDB lineage: Bacteria > Verrucomicrobiota > Kiritimatiellia > CAIQIC01 > Lenti-01 > Lenti-01. The sequence continues at coordinate 38,475 of CAZECJ010000010.1, forward strand.
CAGGAACCCGGCATTGCCCGGTTCGACGTCGTCCAGCAGGCGGACGATCCGACCCGGTTTGTTTTGGTGGAAGCCTACCGCTCGATCGATGCGACCGTCGCGCACAAGGCCACGGCCCATTATGCCCGCTGGCGCGAGGCCGTGGCGGAAATGATGGCCGCGCCGCGCACCGCGGTGAAATTCGAAAACGTTTTTCCGCCGGACGAAGATTGGTAGGGGGCATGAACTTCGATCTCGCTTTTCCCCAGCGCATTTTGTTTGGCCCTGGCCTGATCCGGCAGGCCGGGGTGCTGGCGCAGGGACTCGGGCACCGCGCGCTGGTCGTGACCGGGCGCGATCCAGCGCGCGCTGCGCCGTTGCTGGACCTGCTGCGTGCCGGGGGAATCGCGGATCACGTGTTTCCGGTTCGGGGCGAACCGACCACGGACGTCGTGCGGCAGGGAACGGCGCAGGCGCTGGAGTTTGCGGCCGATCTGGTCGTGGGGTTCGGCGGCGGCAGCCCGCTGGATGCCGCCAAGGCCATCGCGGTGATGGTCACCAATGGCGGCGATCCGCTGGATTACTTGGAAGTCGTCGGCCGCGGCCAGACGCTGGCGAAAGCGTCCTTGCCGATCTTGGCGATTCCGACGACGGCAGGGACGGGCTCCGAGGTGACCCGCAACGCGGTGTTGGCCTCGCCCGAACACAAGGTCAAAGCCAGCCTGCGCAGTCCGTCCATGATTCCGCGCGTGGCCATCGTGGATCCCGAGCTGACCTACGGCGTGCCGCCGGCGGTCACCGCCAGCACGGGGCTCGATGCCCTGACGCAATTGATCGAGCCGTTCACCTGCAACCGGACAAATCCGCTGGTCGACGGCTTCTGCCGCGACGGCATCGCGCGCGCGGCGCGGTCGCTGCGCCGGGCGTGGGCCAACGGGCGCGACGCCACCGCGCGCGAGGACATGGCGCTGGCCAGCCTGTATGGCGGCCTGGCGCTGGCCAATGCGGGGCTGGGCGTGGTGCATGGGTTTGCCGGGGTGGTGGGCGGGGCGTTTGCGGCGCCGCACGGAGCGGTGTGCGCAGCGCTCCTGCCACATGCCATGGCCGCGAATCGCGCCGCGTTGCTTGCGCGCGAGCCGCACAGCCCGATGCTGGCGCGCTACGACGAAATTGCGCGTCTCCTGACGAATCGGGCCGATGCCGTGGCCGAGGATGGCGTGGAATGGGTGCGGGAATTGACGGTGGCCTTGGGCGTGCCGTCGCTGGCCGCGCATGGCGTCGCGCCCGCCGATGTTCCGGTGCTGGTGGAAAAGGCGGCCGTCGCTTCGGGTACCAAGGCCAATCCCACCGAGCTGACCCGCGACGAGCTTGCGGAAATCCTGGCGCGGGCGCTGTAGCCGAAGCGGTGCGCCCGTAACTTGCATGTCGACGGAAAACGAGTATCAGTCAAAGCGTTGGACGCGATAGGTATTGAAGCGAGGAAATCATGAAAAAGACGTTGGTGGTGGTCATGCTGATCGGGATGAGTCTCGCCGGGGGCGCGAGGGCCCAAGCCATTCCGTTGGGATCGAAAGCGCCTGCGCCTATCTTGTTGACGCCATCGGGCGACAGCTACAAGTTTCTGTCGGAAATCTATCATGAGGGGGCGGATCATCCGCAGGATCGTCGTTCGGCGGTGGCGTTGTGCTTCATTGGACAGGATTCGGAAGCTTGCGCGGAGGTGTTGCAACGGTTCGTGGCGGTGGCGGGGAAGGTCCAGGACCACGAGAGCCTGAAAAGGCAGGTGCGATTCTACGTGATCGGCACGGATTCCCTCGGCCGAAACGACAGCCTGACGGGCTTTCTGACGCGGAATCGCATCGGACCGCCGGTGCTTGCGTTTCTGGACCCCCACCAGAAGGCTTGGCAAGCCTTCGGCGCCGAAATCCTGCCCCGGACGTTCGTGATCTCCAAACGCGGAATCCTCGTGGCAGATCTCGCCGGGGGCGGCATCGACTATGCGAAAGCGCTGGCCACGGGGGTTGTGAAAGCGGTGAAGGACCCCGATCTCGTGCAGAAACCGGCGCGTGTCCGAGGGGACACGGCGAAGTCTGCCCGCGAAAACGCCGCAGACGCAATCGATCCCGACCAGCCGATGCGGTGGTAGAATCATCCGCGAGCCCCGCTCTTCCCCGCTTGTTTTCGCCGCACCGTTTCCTTATCGTTTTGCCATCGATCCGCCATGCGGGACGGATGGGAGCCAGAAAGGTTGTCCATGAGCAAACGGAATGGAATTCGCAGGATGCGGATGATGGGGTTGATCGCCGTGTGCTCGGCGACTGGAGCGTGGGCAGGAGAAGCCAATTACCAACCCTACGTCGTCGGCGAACGGGCGGCGGGCATGGGCGGCGCCGTGGCGGCGACGGCGGACGGCATGGACGCCTGTTTCTACAATCCGGCCGGACTCGGGCACGAAACGCGCGACTCCATTTCCGTCAACGGCACGCTGTACGGCATCCAGAATTACGAAATGGACGATTCCGCGTTTCCGGGCGAGGACATGGACGTCTCGTCGTTCGTGACCATTCCGACGGGTCTGAGCATGGTGCGCAAGTTGCGGGACGGCACGGCGGCGGCGTTTTCCGTGTTCGTGCCATCCCAGACGAGCGCCCGGGAAATCAAGGCGTTTCCGGAGCGGCAGCACTACTACAACTACAGCCAAGACGAACAGACGATCTACATGGGGCCGTCGCTTGGCCACGTCGTCGGCGACCGACTGGCCCTCGGCGCTTCCGTGCTCGGCGTGTATCAGACCGCGAGCGAATTCCAGAACCTGTATTGGGGGGATTACGCCTATACCTACTCGGCCAACTACAAGTATTCCGTGATCGGGGTCGTCGGAACTCTTGGGGCGCAGTACCGCTTGGCGGACGACTGGACGGCGGGACTGGTCTTCACGACGCCGTCCGCCACGCTGGATGGCAAGGGGACCATCCAGTTGAGCGAAGTGCTGGGCGATGCGGACTCCGCCGATGCCGGCGCGGTCTATTACGACGATCTGGACGCCGACAACGGCCTGCCTGCGCAGTTGCGCGCCGGCCTTGCGTGGCGGCGGCCGGACGTCGGCGGCGTCGGCTTCGACGTGACGCATCATTTTTCGAGCCGCTACGATTGGATGAGCGGCACGCCGGACGGCGAACCCGTCGTCATCCGTCTGGAACGCGAGGCGGTGACCGACTTCCAGCTCGGCGGCGAATACGTGCTCCGGAAGCGCTATCCGCTGCGCGCCGGCGCGTTCACCAGCTTTTCGTCCGCGCCGGATCTGGTCGCGAACGGCGATTCCCAGATCAATCAGGTCGATCTGTACGGCCTCACGGCCAGCGTCGGCTCGGTCGGCGACAACGTCGTGGTCAACTTCGGCCTCAGCTACGCCTGGGGCGAGGGCGATGCCCTCGGCACCCGCCTCGATGCGGTCGGCGATTTGGAATCCTTCGTCTCCCGCACGCGCGAAAGCGGCCTCTACGCCTTCGCCAGCACGGCGTATCGGTTCTAAGCGCGCGCTACGGAAGCACGGCGACCGGTCGTTGCTGGGCATAGGCGCCGTTTGCGGCGCGCACCATGGCGAGGATATCGGCCGAGGAAGAGACAGCCACGAACATCAGCGATTGCCAATATATCGCCGTGGCATATCCCATCGGCGGCAGCCGATTGCAGATGTGGGCGAAATCGTCGGTAAACTTCTTGCGCCGGTGGTGCTGGAAGACGACGGCCACGAAATCGGCGGGAGCGGTCTGCAGGATCTGTTCCAGTTCGGCGTAGCGCAGATGCTTTTCAGAAAAGCGGCGTTCCGGTTCGAACCCGTTGTCCGGATCAAAAAAGAGGACTTCGCGCGATTTAGGATGGAGTGAGGAAAAATAGTCTTTGCGGGTGGCGGGAGCGAAGAGACTCTTGGGCTCGTGGAAAGTGACCGTGTAGGAGGCGTGGGTGGTGTCGGGAAGTTCCGCAACAAGCGCAGGGTTGCGGGTGGATCGCAGCCTTGTGCAAAGGGCCAGAATCTCGGGCCGGGCTGGGTAGCGTTCGGGCGCGGTTCGACCATCGTTGCCGGGGTCGTCCGGCGTTAGCATCCAGGCAATCCGAAGTTGGCGGTAATCCAGCGCGATCGCGAGCGCGTGGAGATAGTCCCACTTGAAGGAGTCCTTGGAATCGCCGAGGTATTGAAGTTTCACGGACCGACGATTTCCAGGCCATGGTCCAGCGACGTTCCCGCGGGATTGAAAAACGAATTCCGCAACTGGTCGCCTTTCAGGAAGAAGGCCGCGCCGCCGCTCAGCACGACCACCAATCCGTTGGTCCCGAACGGCGGTTCGTCGGTCAGAACGATGGGATCGTCGTTGGCGCGCAAGGTGCTTGGATCGTAGTTGCGCGTGAACAGGAACGGGGTGCCCGCCGGGGCATTGTCCAGGCCCAGCACCATGCGCCAGGCGTTGTTCTCGGCCTTGAAATCGCGGGGATCGCTTGATCGGGCGGGCGGCAGGCCGGGCGCCGCGAAAAAGTCGTACGTGACGTCGAGGGTTCCGGATTCGACCAGCTCGATGAAATACTCCGTCGAGGTACGATATTGGCCTTTTTGCGGCCAAACCGGCTGATCGCCGCCCAGGACGAGCGTCTCCATTTGCAACGCAAAGGCCGCCTTGTAGATGTTGGCGCCGTTGGAGACGGTCTGTGACAGCTCGGCCGACGTGGCCGCCCGGTCGATGGCAGGCCATGCGATCGCACTGGCCATGCCGAGGATCAACGCCAAGGTAAACATCATCAGCGGCTCCTTTCGTCCGGTGGGCGCGTGCGGGAGGCGTCCACCTGACGATGAGAATAGGCGCCGGCCCGGCCGCCGTCAACGAAGGAGCGCGCGGCCGCTACTTCTTGACCGATTTCTTGATCCGGTTGACGTGGCCGCGGCCAAGCCCCTTCACTTCGCAGCCGAGCTCGAAGTAGCGGCGGATCTTGTCGTCGCTCAGGATGCCGAAGCAATCAACGATGGCGACGGGCTTGCCGATGAGCCGGACCACCTCGTCGGGGTCGAGGTTCATGTAGGCGCTGTGGCGGACGGCGAACACGACCACGTCCACGTCCTGGAGCGAGGCGGGGAGGTCTTGGCTGACCGCCAGGGCGGACAGCTTGTCCTGGTTGCGGAAAAACCGCTTCAGGCTGTGCGAGTTGGACGGATAGGAATCCTGCGCCTCGAATTCCCACCAATGCTCGACGTAGGGATCGTGCACGCGGATTTCGGCGCCCATTTCGGAGAGCTTGCGGACGATCAGTTCCGAGCCGCTGTAGCGGGTGTCGCCCACGTCTTCGCGGTAGGAGGCGCCGAGCAGGAGCACTTCCGCGGCGGCGATGGGGCGGTCCAGGTTGCGCAGGGCGTCGCGGACCATCTCCGCCGCGCGCAGGCCGCGCGTGTCGTTGATGTTGATCGCGGTGGGCGTGACCTTGAAGATGTTGTCCTTCCAGCCGAGGATGTGCTTGTAGGCCCACATGCCGAGGCCGCCGTCCTTGGGCAGGCAGTAGCCGCCGATGCCGGGGCCGGGGAAGATGATGTTGCTGTGGGTGGGGCGCACCTTGATGGCCTTGATGACCTTGACCAGATCCACGCCGTTCTGCTCGGCGAACAGGCTCCATTCGTCCAGGAAGGCCAGAATCGTGGCGCGATAGCTGTTTTCGACGATTTTGGCGGTCTCCGACTCGATGGGGCGGTCGAGGACGGTCAGGGGGAAGTCCTTGACGTTGAGCACTTCGGACAGGAACTTCACCACGCGCTGCTTGGCGGGCTCGTTGACGCCAGAGCAGACGCGCCAAAAATCGCGGATGCTCTTGACGTAGTCGCGGCCGGGCATGACGCGCTCGTAGCTGTGCGCCAGCAGGGGTTCCGACGCGATCCCGCGCTTCTTGAAGATCTTCTTGAACTGCGGATAGGCGACTTGTTCCGTGGTGCCGGGGGCGACGGTCGTTTCGATCAGGACCAGGCAATCCGGCTGGATGCGTTCGGCGATGGTGCCGAAGGATTTCTCCAGCGCGGCCATGTCGGCCTGCCCGGTGGCCAGATCGCCCAGCGATTCCTTGAGGTAATCGCACTGGACGTCGACCACGACGCAGTCCACCAGCTTGAGCACGTCTTCGTTGTAGGTGGCCACCAGCGTCTTTTTCTCAAGGACGCAGCGGCGGATCATCGGATCGACTTCGGGATCCTCGGCCTTGACCGGCGATTCCCCGCGGTTGAGCAGATGGATCTTCCAGAAGCTGCGCGTGCTGGGGCGCTGGACGCCGATCACGAACTTGCCGGATTTTCCGGCCGCGTCCTTGGTATCGGCGACGATCGCCGCCATGACCGCGCCGACGAAGCCCACGCCGAGCACGGCGACGATTTCCTTGCCGGCGGCGCGGTTCTCTTCGACCAGCTTCGCGATCCGCTCGAATTCCTTGGCATAATCGGCTTTTTCGGGAATGGCGAATTTCTCGCCGGAGGGACTGATGCTGTATTTGGTTTCCATGGTCGCGTTCCTTTGCAATCGGGGATAGATCAAGCAGGAAACATCGGACAAAGCATCGCGCTTTTCGGCCGATTCATCAATGAAAAACCCCATTGGCGGTCTACTCGAACCAATCGGACACTCAGATCCGATAATGTGGGGCATGAGCCGCGATTCCCCACATCGGGGCAAAAAAACGGACCGGCCTTGGGAGCCGGTCCGCGTGGCGGTTGAAGCCTAGTCCTTGAGGTCGGCGGCCTTGAGCAGCTTGCCGTGCGAGATGACGTGCAGCGGGGCCTTGTGGTAGCGGAAGGCTTCGCAGACGGTTTTGGCGTCGAGCACGACGAGGTTGGCGTTGGCCTTTTCCTTCAGCTCGAACTTCG